>CANFLP010000021.1 GCA_947447835.1 Bacteroidota bacterium | reverse complement strand
TTTGGAATGGTTGATTTAAATCCTGCGAATAATTTTCCGTTAGGTCCTTCTATGTATGCAGCATTTGGATCTTTTGCTTCACCATCTAAAATAATTTTACAACCGTCAGCGTAGGTATAAGTGATTTTTCTAAAAGTACCACAAGCATCAGGATGTTGTTGCTCGGCATCTACTTCTACCTTTATAGGACTAGTTTGATCCTTGCCTAAAAAATATTGGATTGGATCTAAATAGTGTTGACCCATATCGCCTAAACCCCCTCCATCATAATCCCAGTAACCTCTAAAGGTTTGATGTGTTCGATGTGCGTTGTAAGGCTTATAGGGAGCCGGTCCCAACCAGCGATCATAATCTAACTGTTCTGGTACTTGTTGCGTTTCTAAATTAGTTTTTCCTACCCAATAAAATTTCCAATCAAAACCGGTGGTCTTGCTAACTGTTACAGTTAATGGCCAACCCAACAACCCACTTTCTACTAATTTTTTTATCGGCTTCACGGTAGTATTCATGCCGTAAAAATTATCTTCAAAACGGAACCAAGTATTTAATCGGAACATTCTACCATATTGAGCAACTGCTTCTCTTACTATTTTTCCTTCACCAATAGTCCTAGTCATTGGTTTTTCACACCAAATATCTTTTCCTGCTTTAGCTGCATCTACCGACATAATACCATGCCAGTGTGGAGGTGTAGCAATATGAACAATATCTACTTCGGGTAAGTTTACTAACTCACGGTGATCATGAAATGTTTTTACTCCACCACCAATACTATCAGCTACTTCTTTTAAATGATTTTTATCTACATCGCAAATGGCTACCACTCTTGTACCTGCATATGGAATGTGACCTCGACCCATTCCGCCCACACCAATAATCCCTTTTGTAAGTTGATCGCTTGGAGCAAGAAAGCCTCTTCCTAATACATGTCTTGGTACAATTGAAATGCCTGCAATAATGGTTGCAGTATTTTTTAGAAACTTCCTCCTGCTATTGTTTTTAGCATCCATAATTTTTGATTTATAATTTATGATTAAGATTTGTTTTTCTCTTCATTAAATTTATTCATTTTTGTTTACATTTGAATGGCTTCTATTGGCAACCTATATAATTCTATAAACATGAGCGAAACACATTTACATCTTGAAGAGCATATGAAAAGTACTGATCTGCTTTCTGATATCGTAATTGGTATGAGTGATGGATTAACTGTGCCTTTTGCGTTGGCTGCTGGTTTAAGCGGAGCAGTAGGTGATCATGTAAGTTTAATTTGGATTGCCGGTATTGCCGAAATTGCTGCTGGATCTATTGCCATGGGCTTGGGAGGTTACTTAGCTGGCAAAACCGAGCAAGACCATTATAAAAGTGAATTAAAACGTGAGTATTGGGAACTAGAACATAAAAGAGAGGTGGAAATACAAGAGGTACGTGATGTGTTTTTGGGATGGGGTTTAACACCTTCCACAGCCGAAGAAGCAACACAGGAAATTATTAAAGATGATAAGCGTTGGGTAGACTTTATGATGAAGTTTGAATTAGGACTTGAGGAACCAGATCCAAAACGTGCACACAGAAGTGCTTTTAATATAGGATTAAGTTATGTTGTAGGTGGCCTTATTCCTCTAACACCTTATTTTTTTGTAAGCAATTCGCTAGAAGGGTTAAAAATATCTGCATTAATCACCTTGGTTTGCTTGTACGTGTTTGGATTCTTTAAAAGCAAAATGACAGGAATCAATCCTTGGTGGGGCGGTGTAAAAGTGATGTTTATTGGTGCTATTGCAGCCGCAACTGCATTTGCTGTAGCTAAATTAATACAAGCCTAAGGTTCAACTTATTTTTTTATGCTATTAAAATAAGTTAGCAAATCAATAATATCATTTTCTGATTTTAACTTGTTCTTATTTTGTTTTAGCCATGGTTCCACTGTTGCTTCAAATGGAATAGCAGATAATATACTGTTTCTGTCTAAATCTTTTAACGGTTTAATTTGTCCATTAATATAGATTGCATAATATTTTTTAGAGAAAAAACTACTAATGTTTTTTCCAAGCATTGGGTCATAAGGACTAGTTTTTACCAAGTTCTTTTGAAGTAAAACTAATTGTAAGTAGCCGTTGTTAAAAACACGAAATAGTGCTTTAGGTTTATTATCCACATAGTCTGGAAGTGTTGCAAATACTGCAAGAGGCTTAGTGTTGTCCTTTTCATTTATAAACACTAATTTTTCAATATTTTCATTTTCTACTGCAAGCTCTGTTCCAACAGGACTCAAATAATGAATTTCTCCTGTAAGTAAATTTAGTTTTGCTTGAGGTAATTTTACTATCCCATTATTATTAAAATATATAATTGCAGCATGCCAATTGTCATCCCAAAACGGAGAGCCCTCAACGTCTGCATAGGTTAAGCTACTCGTTTTTTTATCTGTAAGTTTAGCTGGATCAAAAACACGCACTGTTCCGTAATTTCCACCAGTTGCACCCGGAGCTCCCATATCAATTCCCAATTGTTGTGTGTAACCAACTTTTGAAATGAATGTGAAAGACAAAAGTACTAGGTGCTTGAAATAGGTTTTCATGTGTGTTATTTTATAAATTGATAAATTACTTTTGCAACTTGTTTAGGGGCTTCTTCGTTTGGCACGTGCCCAACTTTATCTAAAATTACAACTTGACTATTTTTGATATCAGCATTAAAAAGTTTTGCATTATCAACTGAAATTAGGCCATCTTCTTTGCCCCATAAAATTAAAGTAGGGGCTTGAATGGTTTTAATGAGTTCTGTGTTTTGCTGAAAAGGATGTTTGAATAAAGATAATGCAGCTTTTCTATTTCCTTCACAAAGCAATAATTCGTGATATCTAGTTATTGTTGACTCTTCAATTAAACTGTGGTCATAATATACGCTTTCAATACTTTTTCTTACCAATGACTTCGGTGTAATAAATAATAGTAAATTATTTATTACAGGCATTTGAGCAATCTTAAATCCTAAAGATCCTTTTTCATTCTTGTGAGGATAACCACTAGCGTCAATTAATATTAGTTTTGCTACTTTATTTGGATGCGCTACTGTATAATGCCATGCAATGCCACCTCCTAAGGAATTACCTCCTATAATACAACTGTTTACTTTTAATTTAATTAGTAGAGAGTCAATCACCTGTGTATAATTATCATAAGAGTAACTATTTTCTGGATTAAGTCCAGTTAAACCAAAGGCTGGCATATCTAAAGCTATCACACGCTTATTCTCATAATTTGGTGAATTTAAAATTGCAGTAATTTTTTCCCATGTGTGAAGAGAGGAAGATGTTCCATGGATTAACACTAAAGGTAAACTGTCTAGCGCATTACCTTGATCGCGATAGTGTACCTGCATACCCATAATAGGCATAAACTTGGAAACACCAGCCCCATATTTTTTAATTAGTATATCCTTGGGAATATCTGATTGAGCAAAAACAGATACTATGATAATAAGCAATACAAATAGGGAAGTAAATGCATATTTGATTGTGGTGAATACTTTTTTTGAAAATCTAGACATAAAAAATACAGCCTGTTTTGTAGGCTGTATTAAAGTTAATCTCTTTAGATCAAAATAGTGAATGCTTTTATAGAAGCTAAGGCATTTTATTTATTTGGTTCCACAAAATAGTCCACAACAAACACTTTATCCATATGTGGTTTTAAAATAGCTTGAAAAGCTTTGTGATCAGGATTTTGTTGATATTCTGCTAGGTCTTTTTCTGAGTTAAAAGTGAGGGTAAAGCAATGTGTAAAGCCTTGATCCAAATGTTCTGGACTCATATTAATACCCCATTCCATTTTTTTCACCTGCGGCGCTTTGCCATATAATGCTGCAAAGGTTTTTGCAACATTTTCAACTTCTTTAGGAGTAGAAGTAGCTTTAAATGTAAATAATACAATATGCTTTAATTCACCTACTCTGTTTTGTGCTATTGCAGCGTTAATACTAAATGCTACGGCAAGTAAGATTAATATTTGTTTCTTCATGATTTATAAAATTGTAAAATAATAAGTTATTTAATATAAAGATGCTTCTATAAAAATATTGCAGGATCATCGCAAATACGAAACCCTTCATTAAATGTATTCATAATTTCAACATCAACAATATCTAATTTAAAATTAGTCGATTCTAAATTTTCAATCAATCTTTTTTTATTAGATGACTTAGGAATGGTTGAAACGCCTAGTTGTAAATTCCAGTTTAAAATAATCTGTGCGGGTGTCTTTTGATATTTTTCACATAGCAATAACAGTCGCTCATCTGTAAATTTAATACCTCTGGTAATAGGAGAATACGATTGCAACTGTATGCCTATCTTTTTGCAATAGCTATAAGTTTCTATGTCGAATAGCCAAGGTGTAAATTCAATTTGATTTACTGCTGGAATGATATTGCTATAGGTTTCTAGTTCTTTTAAAAATGGTAAAGTATAATTGGCTACACCAATTGATTTAGCACGGCCTTCTTCATATATTCTTTCGATAGCTTTCCATGATTCTTTCCTGCCTTCCTTAATTGGCCAGTGAATCAAATACAAATCAACATAATCCTGCTGTAATTTATCAAGACTAACTTCGAATGCTTTTAATGCAGCATCATATCCATGATCTGTATTATTTAGTTTTGTGGTCAGAAAAAGATCAGTCCTTTTTACACTTGACGCATTAATAGCTGCACCAATTTCTTTCTCATTTTCATACATACTTGCTGTGTCAATAAGCCTATATCCAATTTCTATAGCTGTTTCAACAGCTTGTTGAGCCTCTTTTCCATACATATCATAAACACCTAAGCCCAACAACGGCATTAAATTACCATTGTTGAGCTTAGTGCTTTGCATTTGATTATTTTGCATTTTACTCATTTACCACTTTTCGGCACCTAATAATTTTTTTCCTAAATCGTTTAATACAGCTGTATCATATTTAGTTTGCTCCCAATTTCTCGGATCACCAGGAAATGCATAACCTTCGGGAGCAATACGATGTTTCCAAGAGTTTACTCTCCATTCTTTTAAACCTTCGTTGTCTTCTTCGGCAGGCATCATTGAAATATATTGAGCAATACGTACTTTATCTTCACTGTTATTTGCCCTAATGCCATGAGGCTCTAAACTATTAAAAATTAATAAATCACCCGCTTCTAATTTTACTTTAGTGGGTGTAAAACCCGTAGTGTCTGGTTTAAATGGATCCCTATCTTCAGGCTGCGTTAACTTCCAAGTATCATAGGTTCTAAATAATTCTGGTATACATTGAAAACCTCCCATATTTTCATCTGTCTGATCCGCCAATGCTAATACACCTTGTACGTTTACTGGTTTTGTTTCTGGATCATAATCCCAATGTATGAATGCCTTGTATTCATGACCTGGTCTAATTGGAAAATTTAAATTTGCACGGTCAATAGTTACCCATAATTTCTCGGTGCCCCATATGTCAACAAACGCATCATATACTCTTTGCATTTGTCTATTATTCCATTGGTGTTGATTGTTATAACACTCAACCATGCCTGTTCCTGCTAATTCTTTCATCTTCATTTCGGCACGTGGAGCGGTATACCAAGTTTCTTTGTTATTAGGATCTTTCTCCTCGAACTCCCATAAAAAATTTGCTGTTGCCAATGCTTGCTCACGTGGAACTGCGTTTTTAATTACGATATAACCATTGTGTTTCCAAAATTTCCAATCTTCTTCGCTTAATACTCTAAGTGGTTTACCATTTGATCGGTCGTTTAAACTTGTAGCACTGCTTTTTGCAGTTGATGGATTTCCAGGAATGTCCTTATGGGCATTGTTTGGAATCATGGTTGGCGCCATAGTTGGAACCATTGATTTGTTTTCCATTGCAATCGTTTTTTGTATTTGGTTTTGATAGGATAAATGTACAGCTCTAAAGAGGCTATGAATTTTCCCTAAATTGGCCAATATTTGCTCTATTTTGATATAATATCTATAAATTGGGGTTAAGTCAGCCATTTAAGTATCAATGAAACTAAGTTTAGAAAATATAAAACCCGACGAAGGCAGCTCTTTTAAAATCTTGCTTACGCCAAATCTTAACGAAATATATTACTGGCATTTTCACCCTGAAATAGAATTGGTTTTTGTGGAGGCCGAAAAAGGGGTAAGACATATCGGGGATCATATTAGCACCTATGAAGGAAGCGACCTAGCGCTTATAGGTTCCTACATTCCTCACTTGAATTTTGATTATGGTGTAAAAACTACTGTTGAAACGGTGGTAGTGCAGTTTAAACAAAATTTTCATGAGGATGCATTTTATAAACAACCCGAAATGCATTTGATTTATGAATTAATGGAACGTGCTGCAACAGGCATTGCATTTTATGGTACAACTAAAATTAAAGCAGGAGCGTTATTAAAAAAATTAAATGGGTTGCCTGCTTTTGATCAATTGCTTTTATTGATACAAATTTTTCAATTATTAGCTACTAGCAAAGAATACACATTATTAAATACGAGACCAATTGCTTCCCATGCTGTAATAAAAGAGCAAGAAAGAATGCATCAAATTTATAAATATGTCGAAGCACATTTCCAGGAGCCTATTAAAATAAACGATATAGCTAAAAAAGTAAATTTAACAGATGCTGCATTTTGCAGGTATTTTAAAAAATCCACAAAACTTACTTATACTGATTTTGTAAATCAATATCGTGTTAACCATTCTAAAAAGTTGTTAATGCAGGATGCAAATGTTACCGAAGCCTGCTATGATAGTGGGTTTGAGAGTCTTTCTTATTTTAATAAAACCTTTAAAAAAATAACTGGGCAAAACCCTTCTTTATTTAGAAAAAGAAAAGGGTTAGATTAAAGCTATTGTATAATTTTTCCGTCTTCCATTTTTATAATTCTGTGGGTGCGTTCTGCAAAGCTTGGGTCGTGCGTTACAATTAATAGCGTTTGGTTAAATTCATCAGCAAGTTGTTTAAAGATGTCAAATACAATATCACTATTTTTTTTATCCAAGTTTCCAGTAGGCTCGTCTCCCATAATAATATGAGGATCATTTATAAGCGCTCTAGCAATAGCAACTCTTTGTTTTTCACCACCCGAAACATGATTAGATTTTTTTAATGCCAAATGATCTATTCCTAAAATCTTTAATTTTTCCATAGCCCTATGTTCTACTTCCTCTCTACTATATTTAGCCAATTTCAATCCTGGTAACATTACATTTTCTAAAACATTAAATTCATTTAGTAAGTAGTGAAACTGAAATACGAATCCAATTTTTTCATTTCTAATTTTAGCCAAAAAGGGCTCATTCTTTTTAGGCATTTCTTCACCATCAATAAACACTGTCCCATCATAGTCTGTGTCCATGGTTGACAATACATATAATAGCGTGGACTTACCACAACCCGATTTACCCGTTAGCGACACGAACTCTCCCTTATTAATACTAAAATTCAAATTCTCGATTACCTGTATGCGTACAGGATCGTGAAAGAATTTATTAATATTTTTTGCTTCTAATATGGTGCTCATGTTATTTACCTCTGATTATGACCACTGGGTCTATTTTACTAGCTTTTCTTGCGGGGAACCATCCAGCGAAATAAGTTGTGATAAAAGAAAATACAATTCCAATAACGTAAAATTTAGGATTATAATTAATTGGGTAGGTTTTAATAGTTGGAAGTGAAATAGTATTAAAAGGAATTTGATCGATGAGTGCTGACAATCCAAAGCCAAATAAGAGTCCAATCAAACCACCGAATATACCTATAGAAATTGCGATATAAATAAAAATATTCTTTACATCATTTCCTGAAAATCCAGTTGCTTTTAAAATGGCAATAGAATCCATTTTTTCAAAAATCATCATGTTTAAAATATTGTAAATCCCAAAACCTGCAACAATTAATAAGGTAACACCTACTGAATAAGAAATTAAGGTTCGGATGGAACTACCTGTTTCAAATTGTGAGTTGGCAGTTTGTATATCTTCGGCATCGGTCTGATATAGCTTTTCATACTCTTTAGCCACTGCAGGAGCTTGTTTAATGTCGTTTAGTTTCACCTGAATACTTGTGATATAATCATTAGGTACTGATAAGATTTTTTGAACCGTATTTAATGATGCATAACTTTGAACGTTATCAAAATCCTTAATACCTGATTGGAAAGTACCCACTACTTTTAATTGAAACCTTTCTCCCTTTGAAGTGGTAATTTGTACACCATCTCCTATTTGAACCAATAGTTTATCAGCAAGGCCTTTTCCTAAAATGATGCTATTGCTTACTTTATTTAAATCAGCGGAATTTCCAGAAGTGATATAATCGTCAAAATGAAATAATTTAGTTTCTTCTGTTGAATTAATTCCAAATATACTTCCTGTAATATCAATACTGCCATCATTAAAAAAGACCTGTGCTGTTAGTTTTGGTGAAAGTCCAAGAACACGAGGATCTTTTTGTAGTGATTTCATAATGGCATCACTATTATATATAGCTTGACGGTTGGCATCTGATTTTATAGAGCCGATAAAATTATGTGATTTTGTATATGCTGCACTTCTGTTAATGGGTTGATCTGCATTTGGCTTGATGTCGTTGTAGATTCTTATATGAGCTGTCCTATTAAGTATTAGGCCGTCTAATAAATCGTTTAAGCCTGACATAAAGCTCAATAAGGTGATGAACATAGTTATGCTAAAAGTCACGCCAACTGCAGCTACTAAGGTTTGCCTCCACCTTGCCAGCAATAAAGCACTTGCTATATTTATGAGTAATCTTTTTCTCATTGAATAGACTTTACTAAATCATCGCTTGTATTTATACCAGATAAAATCTCTACTTTTTCATAATCCATTAATCCCACTTTTACCTTACGTTTTTCTTTATTAGCTAAATAAACATATTCGTTGTCTATTAAGTAACTGCGTGGAATAGTGATTGCCTTTTCTTTTACTTGAATTATAATATTAGCCTGTGCACTTAAATTTGGAAATAAATTATTAGGCTGGGTGGTAAATACTGCGTCTACTTTAAATGATTTAGAGTTTTTATTCATTAAAGGATAAATCTTTTCGATTACTGCTTCAAAGGCTTGACCTTTATAACTATCCAAAGATATCATTGCTTTTTGGCCTTTTATTAATTTTGCAATGTCATATTCGTCCACTTGTAGTTCTACATAAAACTTGTGTGCATCGCCAACAATGGCAATGGGTAATTGCGAGGTAACCATTTCGCCCAACTCTTTGTTTAAACTATATACTTTTCCATTTATCTGACTAGTAATAACATAATCGTTCATTGAAGTGGAAGATATAGCAGCACTCTTACTTGTTTGTTTTGATTGAAAATCGATTTGTTTTTTTAAGTCATTCAGTTTTAATTTACTCGCATTAAACAAAGCAATACTGTTTTTATAAACCACTTCTCGTTGATCTAAATCATTTTTTGTACCAATTTCGTTTGACCATAATTTTTTTTGACGTTCTAATAAAGAGCCATCATTTTCCATTTTTAATTTGGCAACTTCTAATTCATTTTCGGCTTGATGTAATTTTTCTTGATTGCTTTCACTTGAAGAATAATTAGCTAATAATTTAGCATTTTCAAATCCTAATGTTTGTGCTTGGTTAGAAAGTTTTAATATAGTCTGTCCCTTTTTCACTTCGTCTCCTTCTTTTACAAGTAAACTAACTATAATGCCATTAACCTTTGTAAATGCTTCATATTGGTTTACACTTTTAACGGTTCCTGAAGCATAAACTGATGAAGTAATATTTTCAACTGTTGGGTGGATGGTTTCTTGTTTGTGTCCGCAAGAGGCTAATACTAGTATAAGCGAAAGAGATACCAATAACTTTTTATAAGCGTGCTTCATAGAAAAGGGCATTTCAAAATGAATGAATTGCAGTCAGTGTTTTGACAACACCCTAAAGTTAGTTTATTTATAAAAAAATAGGCAAAATGAATCTTCATTTTGCCTATTTGGAGTTGTAATTTAACAAATATTAATCGTCTATATCCTTAGTGGGTTTAAGCTTTAAAAATGCTGCCCTTTTTGGTGCAGGTACAATAGCATTGTCTCCTTTTAATCCCTTCCAAAGCACTTCGGTAAACTCATGGTCATTAATGCTATCTTCTTTCTTAAAATTAAATTTTTCACTTTTGCGTTGCATTGCCGATTCTCTTGTATTTTTTTCATTAATATCCCATTGCAATGGCTTTGTTGCATATCCGCCTATATTTACTTTTTTATCGAAGCATTTCCATAGGGTATTTGCTGCTGCGTCATACTGGCTCATTGGCTGCATTCCCAAAATAAGCTCGATGGTTTTTAATACTGAACTTGTTGAATAGGGTGTATGGTCTACAAGCCCACGCTTTACAAAACCTCCTGCAACATATGCTGGGCTTCGGTGTGCATCCACATGGTCTGGTCCATCCTGTGCGTCATCCTCTACAATAAATACAACGGACTCGTTCCAAATTGAACTCTTGCTTAGGTATTCTACAAACATGCCAACAGCTAAGTCATTGTCTGCAACGTGGGCATATGGAGAAGGTTTTCCAAGTCTCATTCCTTCGGTATGGTCGTTAATAAGTCTTAAGGTATTTAATCTTGGCACTTGATTGATTGCTAGCAATGAATCAAAGTCACGTTTCCATTGTCCAACTCTTGTGGTGTCTCGTACACTTTGATCCCAACTAGTGTAGTAAGTGCAAAAATGGTCTTTTAAAATAGGTAAATTTGCTTTGTAGTCGTCTGCAAACTCACCATAGGTTCTATATGAAAGTCCAGCTCTTTTTGCAAAATCCCAAATAAATCCATTTTTGTTATTTGCAATTGCTCTTGTTCCTTCTGCATCATAAGTTCCGCCTCGGCCGCCATAACTTGTTACCCAGTTTTTTTCTAAATAATCAGTTGCATATCCACCTAGGGTCCAATTATGACCATCGGCGCTTACTTCACCGTTTACATAAAAGTTATCAAGCAAAACAAATTCTTTTGCTAATGCATGTTGATTAGGAGTAATTTTTTCACCAAATAAACAAAGTGTTGTATCTCCATTTCCTGCTGGCATATCTCCCAATACTTGATCGTAGGTTCTGTTTTCTTTTACAATATAAAATACATGTTTAATAGGAGAAGGGTCTCCAATTTTTTGAGGTATCACGGATCCTATTTCGGCATTTGATGTTTGTTCTTTTTCTTTTGTATAAGGCGTATTTTGATAGACTGCTTTTGAATACAAAGCAAGTTGTTTGTCAGAAGGGGTATTAATAATGCTTAATGTGCCTTTCATTAATCCGCCAATATATTGCACTTCCTTAACCGATTTTAATAATCCTTTTTGTACTCCTAATTGTGCATTCTTTTTATAAGGGTCTGGTCCAAGTGGATTAGCAAAAGACGAAAAGCCTTTACCATTTGTTACATATATTTTTTGTCCAATTGTTTTTACACAGGTTGGAAACCAACCAACAGGAATAAATCCTTTTGCATGACTACTGCCCATTTCACTTATATCAAAAACCGAAAGACAGTTGTTATCTGCATTGGCAATGTAAAGCGTTTTTTCATCAGCGCTTAATGCAACACCATTAGTAGTTGAGCCAGACGGCGCATTTGGATACAACGCTGCATTTAAGGTTTCAATTACTTTTTTTGTTTTAGTATTAATTACGGAAACGCTGTTGTCATCTGAATTGGCGACAAATAAGTAAGTGCCTAATTTATTTAAACACAAATCATTTGGATGACTACCTACTTCTATTTGATCTGTTATTTTATTAGTCGCAATATTATAAATCAATAATTTCTTAGCACCCCAAATTGAAATGTATAAATCTTTTTTATTAGCAGACAAAACACAAGTATATGCTTCGGCTGGCAATGCGATTTTAGAAATTACTTTTTTAGTATCTAAGTTTACAGTATATAAAGCATTGTTATCTTTTGTAACAACAAATAATTGGTTGTCATTAATACAAATACCCGCAGGCGATACTCTGGTTGGCCATTTTTCACCAAGTATAATGGAATCTTTTAAAATTAACTTGTTGTTACTTACTGCATATTGTAAAATCCAATTATCATTTCCACCAGATGCATATAAATATTTTTCATCCTTGCTAAAGGCAAGACCTAGCCAAGATTTTTCAACAACAATATTATCAACTATTTTATCTGTTGAAAGATCTATTAGTTGAATGGTTTGAGTGCTTTGACCATTATTGGTAACAGCCATCCATTTTTTACTATTGGAAATTGCCATGTTTAATGGTAAGTCGCCTAGCGCAACGCTTTTTCCAGCGGGACTTAATGCCCAGCCGTTTGGCAATAAAACACTTTTTGATGTAACACTATTTTGTGCATTAGATACCAACACAAAAACGAATAACAATACACTGCATGCAATCTTTTTCATTATAAAAAATTATGCTACAATTTAATCATTCTATTCCAAGCTTGTATAAAGTAACCAATAGTTTCTTATTTTATTAATATAGGCTTTGCAGTAAAAATAATTTTTTGCGTGGCGTCTATCTTTAACCAAATAAAGGAGCCCATTAAAACGATAATTCCTATGTATAATACTGGTAAATAATACCCGTACACTGAGGCTAGGTATCCAAAAAAAACGGTACTAAAATACGCTCCCAATAATCCAGCACTATTCATGGCTCCTGATATGGTGCCACTTCGGCTTCCACCCATATCCATCGCCACCGCCCAAGCCACAGGTGCCGTTAAGTCCATAAATGCCATACCCAAACCAAGTGCAATAATTGCAGTTAGGTTATCATCCACTAAGGACGCACCCATAATACAAATGCCAGCAACAAAAAGCCCAATCATAGGTACAATACGTCTGCCCCATTTTTTGCCCCATTTTACACAAGCTTTATCACTTAACCATCCACCGGCAAAACAGCCTATAGCTGCTAATATATAAGGAAGAGAGGAGGCCCATATTAATTGTGCAGGAGCAATGTGTCTTCCTTTTTGCAAATAAGTGTGAAACCAGCTTTGAAAAAAATAGGCACCCACCGCGTAACAGATATACATGCCTAATAAAAACCAAAGATTTTTTGATTTAAATCCACTCCAAAATGAAGTTGTTGCGTGATCATTTTCTAATGGCAGGTCTCTATTATCAAGGATATATTGTAATTCATCTTCTTTAATTGATTTACTTTGTGTTGGATCTTCTTTTTGCCAGAATAAAAAAACAATAGCCCAAATAATTCCTACCAAACCCAATACCCAAAAGGAACTATGCCAACTGTATTTTTGTTGAATAGGTATTACAATGATAGGAGCCAATGCAGCACCTAAACGACTTGCACCCCAAATAGTAGCTTGTGCTCTGCCGCGCTCTAAAACAGGAAACCATTTTGACAATAGGATAGAGGTGTTTGGGTATGCACCTGCTTCACCTACACCAAATAAAAACCTTACTGCTAACAACATCATAAATCCATTTGCAAATCCTGTAAGCATGGTAAATATCGACCACCAAATAACAACACGAATTAAAATCTTCTTGCCACCTAATTTATCTCCTAATAAACCCGTAGGAACTTCAAAGCTTGCATAGGCAAGTGTAAACATGCCTAATATCCAGCCCCATTGCACGGTGCTCAAATGCAAGTCCGACATGATATTACTACTAGCTGAGGATATTGCGATTCTATCTAAAAATGTAATCATTGATAATAAAGACAATATCAATAATACCTGGTAGCGTTTTTTCATTCACCCAAATTATATAAAATCAACCACTTATTTTAAATACAGTGTAGCTATTTTATGTACTTCTTCAATTGGGTCGTGCTCGTTTCGATTGGTAAGCACTATTACCATTAATTTTTGTTCCGGAAACAATCCAACTGAATTTCTAAAACCTATTGAACTACCATCATGAAATGGATGTGTGATATTTTGAAAATCTTCCACATGCCATCCATATCCGTAGTCAATTATTTTTCCGTTTTCTAATTTTGTTTTAGCCCATGCTCTTTCTTGTTGTGATTGATCTAATAACTTAAACGACCATAAAGCCTTAATCCATTTAGTATACTCTAGGGTATTTGTATATATACCTCCGTCACCCAATACAGCACTTGTTAAGCTTTGGTCAGTTTGTATCCAATTCCCATTTTCAAAACTATGTCCATAGGCTCTATTGGCAACCATATTTTTACCATCTTCAAATGCCACTGTTGTTTTCATGCCTAACGGCTTAAAAATATTTTCTTTTACAAACTGTGCAAAAGGCTGACCGCTTACTTGCTCTACCACTAAAGCTAATATTGCATAGCCCGTATTACTATATTTATATTGTGTGCCAGCTGGGAAGTATAAAGAATCGGATAGGAACATTAATTGTAAACAATTGGTATCATGAAGCTGAACTGTTTGGTTTGCTGGCATTAGGTCCTCGTAGTCTACAAGTCCTGCACTGTGTGTAAGCAGGTGCTTTATTTTAATTTTTTTCCCATACATAGGAAATCCAGGAAAATATTTAATGATGGGGTCTTCTAGTGATAATTGATGTCTTTTTTCCAATAACAAAATAGACATCGCGGTAAACTGCTTGGTAACCGATGCTAGTCTAAAATTGGTACTTGGTTTAATAGGTTCTTGAGTATTAATATTACTTACGCCATATCCTTTTTCAAAAATAATTTTATCGTCTTGATAAACCAACACACTTGCGCCTGGTTTATCATTGGCAGTATAATTATTCATGATTGAATCAATAGCGGCAGCTAATTGTTTTTTAGTTTGAGCTTGAACGCTAACCGATAATAGAAGGATAAATCCAATAATAATATTTTTCATAATGAATTATTTTATTGGAGTTGTACTTAACTCCCAATGATCAGTTCTAAATAAATTTACAGGTAGCCCTTCTATACTAAATAAATTAGG
Source organism: Bacteroidota bacterium (assembly GCA_947447835.1). Lineage (GTDB taxonomy): Bacteria > Bacteroidota > Bacteroidia > Chitinophagales > Chitinophagaceae > Sediminibacterium. The sequence goes on along the minus strand of CANFLP010000021.1, from coordinate 6,152 downwards.
TATTGCAGTATTGTTAAATCCAAACCTAGCAGCTAATGGCGCATGTATTAATGAATTACTAACTATAATTTTATTGCCTTCAATTTTTATTTGTGCAGGAATAAAATTTTGATCAGCACCAGCAATTTCAAAATGTGTGGCTGTTGCTCCTTTTATAATTAAACCATTTGGTGCATTCTTGATGGTAATAATTATTTTATCTTTTTCAATTTTATAGGATTCAAGGCTTGGGCTTTCTGCAATAATATTTTCAAAACCATAATGTTTGTTGAGTGCAAGGTTTGCTAAACGAGCAGCCACTTCCTTTTTTAATGTAGGATGAATGTTATTGGTATCTGGTACTAAGTCGGAAACTACTACCATACCCGTATTTGGATATTGAGCAGCTTTAGTTTGAGACTCTCTTAATAATGCTCCGGAAAATTTAGTTCCATATTTAAAAGGTGCAATTTGAACAAAGTAAAACGGAAATTCAGCATTCCAGGCCCTACGCCAGGAACCAATCATTTTGGTAAATAATTCTTCATAACCATAATAGGTATCCACATTACTTTCACCCTGATACCAAATGACACCTGCAATTGCATATTGTGTAAGTGGTGCAATCATTGCATTGTAAGTGTCTCCAATTCTTGGTGACCACCATGGAGTTGAATTTTGTTTTTTAGCTGCAGCACTTAATACAGGGCTTTCTTCTATAATATTTGTAGGCGTCCAGGTTTCTGCTGGAGTGCCACCCCAATTAGCATTAATTAGACCAATAGGGCTATTTAAATTTGATTCTAGGTTTTTACCAAAAAAATACCCAATGGCACTAAAACGCAACATTTCGTCTGGACTACATACTACCCAATGTCCATCTAGATTTTCTTGTGGGCTATTTGCCGTTGATTTAGCAACATAGAAAAAACGAATATTTTTATTAGTTGCATTAGGGGCTTCATCAATTGACTGTTGTAGTTTTTGTGTTCCAGACCATTCCATATTACTTTGACCGCTACATACCCAAACCTCCCCAATTAAAATATCTTCTAATACAATTTCATTAGATCCAGAAATAGTTATTCGATATGGCCCTCCCGCTGCTGGGGTTTTTATTTCGCTCATCCATTTTGCACCATTGCCAGTTTGTGTGGTATAGCTAGTAGTATCCCAATTTGTTTTTATGGTTACTACTTCCTCGGGTGCGCCCCAGCCCCAAATTTTAACAGTGGACTTTTGTTGTAAGACCATATGAGATCCTAAAATATTTGGTAAACGAATGGCGGCAAAAAGTGCACTACTAGAAAGTAATGTGAAGAGTAAGGTCAATTTAATTTTATTCATCATAATTTTATTTATTCCACCAGTAAGTGAATTTTAATACAACAGCTCTATTTTTAATAAATACAGGACCTATATAATAGTTATCGGTATATACAATAAACAAATCAGAAACAGGTTTGTATCTCCATTGGAACCTAGTATTAAAGTTAATATTTTTAGTTTGTTCGTTGTATTGGTAAAATGCTGTGAAAAATATTTTATTGGTAAAAGTTACATCCATTTTAGGGCCAATTAATAAAAAATTATTATTACCCCAGGGTTGTGGAAGCGAAATTTTATTATAAGTAGCAGCAATATCAAGGTTTACAAATGGCTGAATTCTGTAACCAATGTCTCCTGTTATACTTAGTAAATTACCATCAGCATAGTAGCCCCCAACCCTTGTTGACAATGTAAATGTCATTTGATGTTGAGGTGCAGAAACCCAGTCAAAGCCAGTTGAACTCCATTGGTGCTTAGTATGTGCTGCTAGTGGAGTTTTCCCAATGCGCGTAGGATCAAAAGGTGCCAATAATTCAACATAATCATTTTGAATCACACCGGCCAATGTGCTTTTATTTCGATACGTAATTAAATAGTTAAATAGTTTGGTATTATCTGTTCCTACAAAATTACTGTTGTAATAAAAAGTGGCACTAATTTGTGGGCCATGGCTTAGTATTATACCACTTTTAGGAAAGAATACTTTTGTAATACTAGGCGCTATTTTAATGTAATTATTACGAGGAACATATCCTACTTCGGCATTATAATTATTTCCTACAATTTCATGTTGCCATGAAACAATTAATTTTCTGGTACTATATTGTAAATTACTTGCAGTTAAAAAATCATTCCCTGATTTATGAGGAGTAAAAGATTTTATAAAAATTGTTTTACCAGACCATTGATTGTTTGATGGTGCAATTAGATATTCGAATCCAAGATTTCTATTATATGGAACACCTGGATCTACATACATACAATTGGCACAGTTGGGATTTGTAATGGCTAAAGGTGCTTTGTAATCAAGTCCTATCTTGTCAATATAAAAAAGCTCTATACTTGATTTTTTAAATAATTTTCTTTGCAAAGCAATCACTGCAAAATTTTGAGCCAGGGTATTATTATCAAGGTTGGCAGCAGTTTTCATATCCATAACGCCAATACGCCATTGTTTATCTATACGGCCACTCATTCTTGCTCCATAATCAATATTTGTATTTAATCCAATACGCCTTGAAAAGAAGGGCCTTGTATTTGCAAATCCTAAATTGGAAAACAAATCAGCATTTTCTAAAAAGAATTGTCTTTTTTCAGGAAAGAATAATTCAAACCTGCTTAAGTCTGTTACCTGTCTATCCACTTCTACTTGTGAAAAATCGGGGTTTAAAGTAAGATCCAAATTTAACGATGAAGACACACTCACTTTTGCATCAATACCATATTCTGTTCCAAGCGTACTTGGATTAGTAATTTTAGATCCATCATTATTAGCAAAACTTTTTGCGTAGTTGGTTTTAACATAAGGTATTAAGGAAAAATTATTTTGATGAGCAGGAAGGTCTTCATCCCAAACCAGATTGCCCGTATATGACAAAGATGCTGTTGGAAAATGTCTAGGCATGGGTGCCCAGCTTGATTTTTCGGTAGTTTTTAAATCGTTTCTACTAAAATTAATACCCCATTCTTTTATCCCTTTTTTATATCTAATTGATTTAAATGGAATGGCAGCCTCCCAAGTATATTTTGAACTATCATTTGAAATAGCTGATATCCATTTGTTGTCCCAGTTTAAATCTACACTTCCGCCATCATACATAGTGCCATCCCATTGCGCTCCCACTGCATTTGCGCCAAAAGCAAAACCATTCGTTAAGTCCCCATAGGTATCCATGAAAACAATAAAATTATCATTTTTTGTAAAGTTCCAATCTCGTTTTAAAGACTCCACCATATCCTTTCCCTTTCCTACTTTATAACAAACTGCTAATATGTATAAGTTGTTATTGTCATAAGTCATTCTTACTTCGGTAGGTACATTGGCTAAACTTGTATCCATTGGCTGCACCATTGCAAATTTTTGTGCAAGCTCAGCATTCTTCCAAGATACTTCATTCATTAAGCCATCTACTATTACCGCATCCGTAGCTTTATGTATATGATATTGAATATTTGCATTCTTTTTTTGTGCATTTAAAAAACCAGCGCTGCAAATTAAAAATGAAAAAATAATGAAACGAAAACATTTTGGTAGGGTAAACATAAATAATTGGTAAAGGCGTAAGCAATCCTAATTGTGTTTATAAATTTAAACTATTCTAACTAATAATATCTAGCCGAAATAGTAATATCTTTAAACGGTAAATAAATAATTATGTCTTTAGAGAATAACAACCGAATTGATAGAAGAAAATTTATAGGACTTACTAGTTTAACTGCAGCTGCACTCCCATTGAGTCAATTTGCAATTGGACAAACTACTGTGTCTAATTTACATAATAATACGTTTAAGGATAGAATAGTGCCCATTACCGTTGCTGAACGAAAGGATAGAATTGCGAAAGCACAGGATTTGATGGCCAAGGAAAAGATAGATGCCATTTTTTTAGAAGGAACAACCTCATGTTTTTATTTTACAGGAATGAGATGGGGTCAAAGTGAAAGAACATTTGGAGTAGTGATTCCTGCAAAAGGTGCTATAGTTTATATCTGTCCCAAATTTGAAGAAGATAGAGCTAAAGAGTTAATTAAACCGGAATTTGGTAATGAAGTGCGTTGTTGGGAAGAACACGAAAGTCCTTATTCCTTAATACTTGGTGTAGTAAAGGATCGGGGTGTAAAGTATCATAAGATTGGAATGGAAGAAAGAGTACGTTTTTTTATTGCTGATGGAGTAAAAAAATTAGCTACAGGATTTGAAATAGTGGATGCAACTCCTATCACGGCTGGCTGTAGAATGATAAAGAGCAAGGCTGAAATTGCACTATTACAAATTGCTAATGACGTGACTATCGAAGCGTATAAAATGGCTTTTCCTTCAATTCATGCTGGAATGTCCCAATCTGATTTTAGTGCTAATATTAGTAGCGCATTTAGAAAATTAGGTTTTGGTGGTGGAGCAATGGTAATTGTTGGCAAGTATTCTGCATTACCTCATGGAAGTATTGTACCACAAACTATACAGGATGGAGACATTGTATTAATTGATGGAGGAACAACTTGCGAAGGGTATGAATCAGATATTTCTAGAACTATTGTGGTAGGCAAACCTACTCAAAGACAAATTGATGTGTGGAACTTGGAAAAACAAGCACAAGACGCAGCATTTGCGGCAATTAAAGTTGGTGCGCCTTGTGAAGTGGTTGATGCTGCAGCAAGAGCTGTCATTGAAAAAGCAGGTTTTCATAAAAATTATCAATTACCAGGACTACCTCATAGAACGGGTCATGGCATTGGATTGGAAGGCCACGAATGGACCAACTTTGTAAAAGGAAACAAAACACCAATACAAGTAGGTATGTGTTTTAGTAATGAACCTACTATTTCCATTCCTGGAGAATTTGGTATACGCTTAGAAGACTGCTTATATGTAAGTGAGGATGGTCCTCATTTCTTTACGAAGCAAAGTATATCTATCGAACAACCTTTTGGTTAATAGTTTAGTTGATGACATGTAAACTTATTAATGCTGATGGTATTGCTGGTCTAGAAGGAGTAACAGTAGTTGATGGGGAACCAGTTAAAATGCTATTGACATTTTTTACGCTAAAAAAAAGTTCTATGTAGTCATTGGTTCCAAGGTCAATGTAATAACTCCCACTAAACATATTTTTTAAGTTACCACCCTGAATAGTGAAGACGGAATTACTATTTAGATATGCCGAACCGTTACGTCTAATCCATATATTTAATTCATCGGCACCTGCGTCTGATTTTATAAACTGTAAGTTGTAGTTAAGATGGTATATTCCTGCGTCTGTAACTGTTATACGAGTCGGATTTCCCGATGTATTGGTTGTTATGTTAATTTTATTAGCTACTTGTAAAAAGGCTAACTTAACTGGAGTTGCTGTTGAAACCGAAGTGGGCTGCCTGCTAGTATCATAAAATAGTCCATAATTATTTTTAACTGGAGTATATCCAAGTCCATTTATAATATCATTATAGCTTAATGTTCCAATTGAAATTTTATTATTAATTCTATTGCTAAGGCTAGCAGTATCAATCTTTGGAATACTATTTATTCTGCTTGATAAGCTTGCAGTATCTGTTACATTTAATTTTTGACCAATCTTGGTAAACAATAAAACGGTATCGGTACTATTAAGTTTTGCATTAATTCTGTTTGATAGCTTAAGTGTATCGATGGCAGTTAATTTTAAATTAATCCTATTACTAAGGCTTGTAGTATCAATCTTTGGAATACTATTTATTCTGCTTGATAAGCTTGCAGTATCTGTTGTATTTAATTTTAGATTAATCCTATTACTAAGGCTTGTAGTATCAATTTTAGAAATACTATTTATTCTGCTTGATAAGCTTGCGGTATCTGTTGTATTTAATTTTAGATTAATCCTGTTGGATAATTTAACAGTGTCACTACTAAAAAGTTTAAGATTAATTCTATTAGATAAACTTGTAGTATCAATTTTAGAAATACTATTAATTCTGTTTGACAAGCTTAAGGTATCATTTGTATTTAGCTTTAGGTTAATTCTGTTTGAAAGCTTAAGTGTATCAATGGTGTTTAATTTTTGATTGATTCTATTACTTAAACCAGCAGTGTCAACTTTAGGAATTGCATTGATGCGATTGCTCAAACTAATAGTATCTGATTTTTTTAA
>CANFLP010000020.1 GCA_947447835.1 Bacteroidota bacterium | reverse complement strand
TGCTCCGAATGGAGTAAAAAGTGCTTCAAGATCTTCGCTAGTCATGTTCCAGCTAAGATTTCCAACATAAATGTTCATGTTCTTTAAAATTAAGTGATCTAAAAACTAATGTAGGCGACATTGCTTTCCATTAGCGTTACCGAAGATAGTCATTAATATATCACCAACAACATATTTCTTATATATTTAGCCCTACTGGCGTCCATTTTTAGCTTAAATGACCAAATTAGCTTGTAAAACTAACAAAAAACCCTTTCTAGGGGTACTAGAAAGGGTTTAAGGAGGGGTTAGTTTCCTAACCGCTAATATGAAAATCTTGCCTTAGACTAAGCTTCAGCTGCGATTTCAATATCTAATTCAGTTATTTGTCCGTTACCAAAATCGATAGTTGCTTTGTAAGCACCTAATTCTTTGATATCGTCTGCAACAGAAATTCTTCTTCTATCAATTTCATATCCTTTTTGCTCACGAATTGCTTTCGTAACTTGTAAAGATGTGATTGATCCGAAAATTTTATTGTTAGCACCAACTTTAGCAGTCAATTTAACAGGGCTTGCAGTTAAAGTAGCAATTACTTTTGTAATCTCCGCTAACATCACAGCTTCTTTCTTAGCCTTTGCTTTCAAACGCTCTTCTAGTTGCTTTAAGTTAGATGAATTTGCTTCTACCGCATGCTTAGTTGGGAATAAGAAATTACGCGCGTAACCGTTCTTAACTGTTACTAACTCATCCTTACCACCTAAATTGTCTACTTCTTTAATTAATATTACTTGCATTGTGTTTGTTTTAGTTCCCAAGAGCCCAGCATTTCACTGCTGTCACTCGCCTTGGCAAAATTATTGCCGCGAGATTAGGGATGGTTGACTAATCTTTTTCTATTTCAATAAATCTGTTACATAAGGTAACAACGCCATTTGACGCGCTTTCTTGATTGCGTCAGATACTTTACGTTGGTACTTTAAAGAGTTTCCGCTTAAGCGACGTGGTAACATTTTACCTTGTTCGTTTAAGAATTTCTTTAAAAACTCAATGTCTTTGTAATCTACATACTTGATACCATACTTCTTAAAACGACAGAATTTCTTCTTTGGTTTTTCCTGTTTGATCGCTGTAAGGTATTTGATTTCATTCTTTGCCATGATGGTAAAAATTTAATTAAGCCTCTTGTGCTTTGTGAACAGGGAAACCGCCGTTTCTCTTAATGTGGTTGTACTCAACTGCGTATTTGTCAAGTCTTGTAAACATGTGACGCATAATTTGCTCGTCACGTAAAAATTGAATTTTCAATTTTTCATTTAGGTCAGAAGGACCTGTGAATTCTAGTATCCAGTAGATACCAGTAGTTTTCTTATCGATAGGATAAGCAAGTGATTTTAAACCCCAAGGATTTGAGGCTACAATGTCACCACCGTTTTCTTTGATGATGTCTTGGTATTTTTTCTGAGCAGTTTTAAAATCTTCTTCAGATAATACCGGTGTAAAAATCACCATTAATTCGTAATTGTTCATTACTTGAATTTATTGGTTAAATAATTGGTTTTTCCCAGTGGACATTCCGCTAGGCGGAACGAATCAGCCAAAACTGATTTGGGACGGCGAAGGTAGTTAATTATTGTGTATTTCCGCCAGTTTTTAAGGTAAAAATGAGCGCAACAGGAAAATGATCACTATAACCACTTCTAAATACATTTCCATTAAAAGTCCTTTTGGGGTAACCTCGGTACCTGCCATTAGGCTCAATCATCTCATTGTTGCTGTAAATAATTGATTTATAGTTGTTTAGATTAAATTTAGGTGCTTCTAAATAAGGGGCATTTTCCCAATTGGAGCTTAATAGTATTTGGTCAAAGAGATTCCAACTATCGTTGTAGGCGATACTCCCAATGCCATTTTTGAACATTTGGGTAAAAGGGTTGGTCATTTTGAGCATTTTGATACTTTTATTGACTGGATTGTCGTTAAAGTCACCCATCACGATAAATCGCGCATTTGAATTTTCAAGTTTAATGCTATCCATGATTTTTTTGCAAATGGTACTAGCCCATATTCGTTTTGCAGCAGAAGCGCTTTCCCCGCCCCTTCTACTAGGCCAGTGATTAACTAATACATGGACCCATTCGTTTTCTAACTTTCCTTTTACAAACAAAATATCTCTCGTAGCATAATTATTAAAGTGTGTTGCATCCGTTAAAGTGTATGTTCGATATTGGTATGGAATAAAGTGAGCTGAATTATAGACCAAGGCAACATCTACTCCTCTAGGATCTTTGGAATCAAAGTGAATAAATTTGTAATGGTATTTTTTTAGTAATGGCTCATTAACTAATTTATTTAGAACCAACTTATTCTCTATTTCTGCCAAACCAATTAAGGAAACTCCATCTGCGTTGTCAATTTTTCCTAATTTGTAAATCACTTTAGAAAGATGTTGTGATTTAATATCAAAAACGGATTGGTTATATTTTTTATCACTATTCGGCAAGAAATCCTCATCAACTACATTGACTTGATTGATGGTGTCATAATAATTTTCGCAATTGTAAAATGCTATAATAGTAGCTTGCGCATTGGATTGGAGGACAGGTGCTGTTAAGAAAAACAGGCTTAAGAAACAACTAGTATAGTACTTCATTTTTTAACAATAATATATTTTACTAAGATCCGTATTTGCGTATTTGCCGAATTTTTATGCATTGTTTATTAGTTCATTTTTAGCATTCAAATGGACTTGATGAAAAAACATACTTTCCTTTTATGCATACTCCTTATTTTAGTATGTAAAATTTCGTTTGGTCAGGAACAGAACGAGGAAAAACTCCTTGAGCAAAACGAACAGTCTATCAATAGGTTTGATTGGATTCCTAGCTTGTTAAATGCGAATAGCAATCCTTTGTACAATGCTGTTATTTATAATGGCAGTAATATCGCTTGGACATTAAGGGGAGAAAGACATCCAGCTTCGGTGATTGACGGCATTAGCTGGGAGTCGCCTTTGCAAAGTTGGAGGCCAGGTGATTTATATGCAGGATTACAAAATGAATTTCATTCTACAGGCGTTTCTGTGAATGGTGCTTTTTCTGAACAAAGCTATTCCACACATTCTACTGTTATTTATAAGAGTGCTGAGATCCAAGATGTAAAAAAAATACTTTCCATAAATACAAGTTTTTCAAATACTGCAAATACTAATATGCTTAAAGTGCATTATGTGAATGGGCTGAATGCTTACAAATGGCGTCAAAGCATAGGCGTCATTTTGCAACAATCTCCACCAGGCTTTGTTGTGAATGGATTTAAAGAGAATGTCGGACTCGTATTTGGCATGGACAAAGACTTCCACAATAATAGAAAATTTGGATTTAGCATAGTTTGGAATAATGCGAGTCAAACTAAAGCTTCAACCACAGTGAGTGAAACCTATGCATTAAGCGGCAGTAAATCCTATCAACCTAGCTGGGGCTGGTATCATCAGCAACTCTATTTTCCCAACACAAAGCAAACGAATGCGCCAGTATTGCATTTACGCTTTCAAAAGAATTGGGGGGAAAGCACTTATCTGAAGTTAAATACTGCATTAGTAATAGGGACACAGTCACAGTCTAGTTTAGAATGGACAAAAACGGCTGATCCTCGTCCAGATTATTATAGGTATTTGCCAAGTTATATCTTGGATACATTTATGCGAAAAGAATTGACAGATTGGTATATGCAACACCCTGAACAATTGCAAATGCAATTTGATAAAATGGAAAAAATAAATCAATCCAGTTTTGATAAGCAATCTTTTTACATTGTTAATAAGCAAAATAGCAATTTATTGTTATTGCACGGATCCATATTGTTTAGCCATGCAATTACGCCTACATTTTATTTGAGTGCTGGTTCAAATTATGCATTTGATGAAATACATTATTACAATACAATTAAAGATTTGTTGGGTGGTAGTTATTATTACAATTTTAACGGGTGGATAAATGATGATGGATCTGTCTCTAGTTTTCAAAATGACGTGGTTCATCCTGACAGAAAAATTAAACAAGGGGAAAGATGGGGTGCGGATTACTTAATGAGAGCATTCCAATTTAAGCCTTGGGTACAATTTTATAAAGAAGGTGCTGTAATAGAAACAACTTTTGGAATGGGCTTTGGTTTGCAAGGAATCCAAAGAGTCGGGTATAATAGGAATGGCTTATTTCCAAGTAATTCAAATGGCATATCTGACTTAATCCTTTCCCCTTCGTATGACTTTAAAGGCCAATTGGTTTATAAAATTTCGGGGAGGCTTTATGTAAGATCAATACTGTTTAGTGAATGGGCTGCACCATCAGACGACTTGATTTATATCAATCCGGCATTGCACGCAATAACATCACCATATAAAAATACAGAAGTTAGCAATGGAGTGGATTGCTCTATTTTTTATCGGGCACCTTTATTGAAAATAGCGGCTAGTGTATTTTGGAAAAGTAAAGCGAATCAATGTTTTCAAAAAATGTTTTATCACGATGCCTACGCGGCTTTCGTTTATGGGTTATTAGGACAAATGAATACTACCGCTTCGGGTATTGAGACAAGTATTGAAACAAGTTTATTGTCAAACATGCAATTAAGCTTCGTGTCTACGCTTTCAAAAAACTGCATAACTAATAATCCGCAATATCAATTGTTATATGTGAATGACATACATCCGCTCGAAACTGGGGTTTTAAATTTAAAAGCCCTACCTGCAACAAATAGCCCAAGTTTGGTGAATGCATTGTCTATTCAATATCAACCCTTGTATTCAGTCAGAATAGGGGCTACTGTTTTATATGCACAAGAACGACCTATTGCCATTGATTATTTTAGGAGAAGCGACATGGTTAAAAACAAAATTGATGCATTTAGTTGGAGTAAATTATTGCAACCAAGTTTCTTGCCTGACGTATGTATTGTGAATGCTTTTTTGTCTAAGTCCTTCCAACAAAAAATGGCGCGTAAATTATTTCGTTGGAGCGCTAGTGTAAGTGTCAGAAATATTTTAAACAGTTTTGTGCCAGTAATCGCTTATGAACAAACTCGATTCGACTATGTGCATTTTAGCACTAATAAATATGCGCAAAAATTCTTGATGGACCAGGGTGTCAACTATTCTTTTCGTATTCAATTACAAATTCAATAATCATTCATGAAAAACAAATCTTATTGGCTGGCGTTATTGTGCATGTTGGCTTTTTACATGCTTATCGTATCGGCCTGTTTTAAACAATCAGCTAATGCATCTTATAATATTCGCTTTGGGGACTCCATTATTTCTATAAAAAATTTTAGAAAATTACACAATATGGGAATGGTAGAATTTATTGGTCAGCCATTGGTTATTGAAGGCACAGTAGTGGCCAACGATGAACATGATAATTTATACAAGTCCATTAGTGTTCAAGATATTACAGGCGGGATCATTGTTCAGTTAGATGGACAGGCATTATATCAAACCTATCCAGTTGGAGCTTTGATTCGTATTAATACTCAAAACTTGTTTTTGTCTGACTATCGAAGAATGGTGCAATTAGTTGGGGCCGTTGATACGAGCAGCGGGAGCTTAGTGACTTCTGGAATTCCATCTCCATTATTTTCTAAATATATTAAGATAGTAAATGATAATGCGCCTATTACTCCTTTGGTAGTTGGGTATAAAAATTTAGGAGATAGTTTGCAGGGCAGGTTAATTCAAATAAATGCTGTAGAATTTAGTGCAGCCGATACGGGACAAACTTATGCAGACAAGAAAAACAAAATCGGGGTGAGTAGAAGTCTAAAGTTCTGTACTGGAGGCACTATCTATTTAAGGACCAGCGGGTATGCCGATTTTGCCGGTGCCAAGACTCAGCCCGGGAATGGGATTGTAATTGGCGTTTATTCTGTATTTAATACTGAGAAACAATTGTTATTAAGAGACACAAATGACATTTTGTTAACCGGGAGGCGCTGCACAGGGGCCGCTTGGCTGCAAAATTTACCCCAAAATGGCTCTAAATTGTCTAATTAGTTGTCAGCTTGTCAGTATGCTTAATTTGGTACCCTTATTGTAATAATAAGTTCAAACGAATACAATTATGCAAAAAGGTCAAATACGTGTACAGACAGAGAACATTTTTCCTATTATTAAAAAGTTCCTTTATAGTGATCATGAAATTTTCTTGCGTGAATTAGTGAGTAATGCAGTAGATGCTTCTCAAAAATTAAAGACATTACACAGCAAGGGGGAGGCGAAAGGTGAATTAGGAGAATTAAGAGTAGATGTGGTTTTGGATGCTAAGGAGAAGACCATTTCTATTATTGACAATGGCGTGGGTATGTCAGGAGAAGAAGTAGACAAGTATATTAACCAGGTGGCATTTAGTGGTGCCGAAGAATTTGTTACAAAATACAAAGACGCAAGTATTATCGGTCACTTTGGTTTGGGATTTTACAGCTCATTTATGGTGAGTGAAAAGGTTGATATTTATTCAAAAAGTCATACAGGAACTCCAGGTGTTTTTTGGAGTTGTGACGGAAGTACTGAATATGAGTTATATGAGGTTGATTATAGTAACAGAGGAACTAAGATTGTTTTACATATTAACGAAGAAAGCGCAGAATTTTTAGATGCGAATCGTGTTAAAGGTATTTTAGAGCGTTTTTGTAAATTCTTGCCAGTCGCAATTTATTTTACGGATGCCAATGCAGAAAAAGCAGAAGCAAAAGATGGAGAAGTGGCGAGTGCAACAGATGAAAGCGTTAATGTAAATAAGCCAATCAACAATACCAATCCATTATGGGTGCGTAAGCCTTCTGAATTAACCAAGGAGGATTACGAAAACTTTTACAAAGAATTATATCCTTTTGGAGAAACTCCATTATTCTGGATTCACTTAAATGTTGACTATCCATTTAATTTAACTGGTATTTTATACTTCCCTAAAATCAAACAAAGTTTTGAAATACAGAAAGATAAAATTCAGCTGTATTGTAATCAGGTATTTGTAACAGACGAAGTAAAAGATATTGTACCTGAATTCTTAATGTTGTTGCATGGTGTAATTGATAGTCCAGATATTCCATTAAACGTGAGTCGTAGTTATTTACAAGGCGACCCTAATGTTAAGAAAATCAATGCTCATATTACTAAGAAAGTGGCGGACAAATTAGAAGAAATTTTCAATAATGATCGTAAGTCTTTCGAAGAAAAATGGGAGAGCTTAGGATTGTTTGTGAAATATGGTATGATTACAGACGATAAATTCTTAGAGAAAGGGAACAAATTCTTAATCTTAGAAGACGCTGCTGAAAAAGGGAAGTTCTATACTATAGACGAATACAAAACGGCAACGGAAGCAACACAAAAGAACAAGGATGGCAAACAAGTATTATTGTATACTACTAATCCTATTCAACAAGATGCGTTTATACAAGCTGCGGTAGGCAAAGGCTACAAAGTGGTCAAATTAGAAACCATGGTAGACGCTGCGTTCATTAATAATGTGGAAATGAAGTGGGAAGGAGTGCAGTTTGTACGTGTAGATGCAGATGTAGTCGATAACTTAATTGATAAGCAAGAAAATGTAGATTCTGTATTAAGTAAGGAAGAGGTTGAACAAGCAAAGAAATTGTTTGAATTCCAAGTGCCTGAAATCACATTAACAGTAGAAGTAAAAGGCTTAAGTACAGATGCAGCTCCTGTTATTGCTACACGACCTGAATTTATGCGTCGTATGAAAGATATGGCCAGCATGGGTGGTGGCGGAATGACTGCATTCTATGCTCAAATGCCAGACGAAGTACATTTGACAATTAATGGCAACCATCCAATATATCAAGCTTTGTTAAAAGAGGCAGACATAGAAAAACAACAAAAGCAAGCGCGAAATTTGGCAGACTTGGCTTTATTGTCCCAAGGATTATTAAATGGAGCGGAGCTAACTAACTTTATCAATCGCAGTGTTGATTTGTTAAAATAATATTTACATAATAGTTAAGCATTATAATAAAAAAGCGATCTCAATGGAGGTCGCTTTTTTATTGGGTTAATATCGTTTTTGTTTTTTGCGGTTTTTAACAACTATACTCTTGAGTAATTACAAATGGCCAAGTGTTTCTGTAAATCTTTAAATTGTCTCTGATGGCTTTACATCAATCACTTGCATTTGCACGGATTGATTTCCCTGCCATTCATTTAACTGTAATTGGAACACCAAATCAAATGGCTTACCTGATTTAATTAATTTGATATGGTCAGGCATATTGTATCCAATGCCACGCACATTCGTTTTGCCCTGGGTTACATTAAAGCTAATATGCTGCTCCTTTACTAATTTGGTATATCCTGTATCGTAAACTTGTTTGGCTATGAATATGGGACGCATGTTGTCTGGTCCAAATGGTTCCATCTGCGAAATAATCTGAAAAAATTGCATACTAATGTCATCTAAAGGCAAATCAGCATTAATGGATATTTCTGGTGTCAACTGCGCTTCGGTAATTCGAGATGCTACCGCTTCTTCAAATGCGGTCTTGAAACCTTCTAGCGCATCTACGGCCATTGTCATTCCTGCGGCAGCAAAGTGTCCGCCATATCCTAGTAAGTGCTCACGACAAGCGTGTAATGCCTCATATAAGTTAAACCCATTCACGCTTCTCGCGCTACCTGTAATAACTTCACCACTTTGTGTTAAGACAATAGTTGGCTTGTAATGTTTTTCAATCAATCGGCTTGCCACAATTCCAACTACACCTTTATGCCAATGTGATTGAAAAACCACTGAGGACTTTCTGGTGTGGTGCAAAGGGTCTTTTTCTATTTGTTCTAATGCTTCTTCTGTAATTGTCGTATCTGCTTCGCGACGATCTAAATTATCTTGTTGTAATATAGATCCAAATGCTAAAGCTTTATCATGGTCTTGTTCAATAAATAATTGCACTGCTTTTTTAGCATCGTCCATTCTTCCTGCTGCATTAATACGAGGTGCGACAGCAAACACTAAATTAGTAATACGCATTGGGCCTGTTTGTTTGGCCAATTCCATAAGCGCTTTTAATCCTGGTGAAGGATTTTCATTTACTTTTTGAACACCAAAGAAAGCCAGGGTTCTATTTTCGTCAGTGATAGGAACAATGTCGGCTGCAATGGCTGTTGCTACTAAGTCAAGGTATTGCAAATAGGATGACGCAGGCATATTATGCTCCTGTGCTAAAGCAGTTATTAGTTTAAACACTACACCACAACCACATAACTCCTTGTAGGGGTAGGTGCAGTCCACTTGCTTTGCATTTAAAATAGCAACAGCAGGGGGCAGTATAGCGTCGGGTAAGTGATGGTCGCAAATAATGAAATCCATCCCTAGCTCTTTTGCATAGGCAATGAGGTCTGTAGATTTGATACCACAGTCAACAGATATAATTAAATCAAATCCATTTTCTTTTGCAAAGTCAATTCCTATTTTTGAAACACCATACCCCTCTTTATATCTATGCGGAATATAGTAGTCAATATTGGAAGAAAGTTGTTTCAAAAACTGATACAAAGTAGCAACAGAAGTTGTTCCATCTACATCGTAGTCACCAAATACTAATATCTTTTGATTGGATTGTAGCGCAATGTTTATGCGATCAACCGCTTTTCGCATATCCTTCATTAACCAGGGGTCATGTAGATGATCTAGACTTGGGCGAAAAAACTTTTTAGCTTCTTCAAAATCACTAATACCTCTTTGTACCAATAACTCACATAAGATGGGATGAATTTTAAGTGCATCTTGTAACACGCGCACTTTAGCAGGGTCTGCTGATATTAGGTTCCATCTTTTTTCCATTAGTATGCGCGGTCGGTTGTGTAAAGGACAAGTTCCTCCAAAGCCGCTCTTGCAGGACTAGCTGGAAAAGAATTCAATATTTCAAGTGCTTTGTCGCGGTATTCATTCATTTTCAAAGTTGCATATTCAATGCCGCCAAATTGGATCACATTGTCAATTACAAACTTCACTTTTTTCTTATCGTTGTTATTGTTTTTTACAATATTGATAATTTGCTTTTTTAAGCTAGAATCTACCTTTTGTAATACATGTATCAAGGGTAGGGTTAATTTCTTCTCTTTAATATCGTTGCCAGTAGGCTTGCCAATTTCTGCATCGCCATAATCAAATAAGTCGTCTTTAATTTGGAATGCCATTCCTACCATTTCGCCAAAGTCACGCATTTTTTGAATAACGCTTTCGTCTTTTGTTACAGAAGCCGCACCTGCTCCACAGCTTGAGGATAATAAGCTAGCTGTTTTGCCATTTATAATTTCGTAGTATACCGATTCGTCAAAGTTTAGGTTTCTTGTTTTTTCTATTTGAAGTAATTCACCCTCGCTCATTTTTTTTACTGCACTAGATAAAATAGTAAGTATATCAAAATCCTTGTTGTCTAATGAAAGTAACAAACCCTTGGATAATAAGTAATCACCCACTAAAACGGCAATCTTATTTTTCCATAAGGCATTAATCGAAAACATTCCTCTTCGTTCTAATGCATCATCTACCACATCGTCATGAACCAAAGTTGCGGTGTGCAATAATTCAACCAAACTTGCAGCGCGATAAGAAGCGTCGGTAATTTCGCCATGTAATTTTGCAGACAACAATACAAACATAGGACGCATTTGCTTTCCCTTTCGCTTTACGATGTATTGCATGATTCGGTCAAGCAGGGACACTCTGCTTTTAACAGCATCTTTAAAATGTTGTTCAAACAAATCCAGCTCTTTACCTATGACTTCTTTTGCGAGTTTCATCTAGCCTGCAATTTAATTTTAATTATTGAGCATATTGAAATGCAGGGCACCAAAGTTTTGTAAAGAGGATAATTTTAAATCGGCAGCACCCCAGTGCTCTAGCTTGATGTGCTCGGCAGAGGGAACCACCACGCAGGTCATTCTTGCCGCCTTGGCTGCAATCATACCGAAAAAGGAATCTTCAAAACAAATACAAGCCAATGGATTAGTGTGCATTGCTGCGGCGCAGTCCATATATACTTGAGGGTGTGGTTTGGCAAATGGCAAGTTTTGCGCCGAACAACTTGCATGAATATAACTTCTAATGCCTAGTTTATCTTTAACCCATTCTATTAATTCCATTGGTGAAGAAGTAGCTAAACCTATTTTAAAATCTCTCTGTAAAAAAAACTCAAATACATGTTCCACGCCAGGCATTAATGTGGCATCCTGATCAATGAGTTGTAAGGCTAAATCAATAACTTTTCGCTCTGCAATTTCGTTTTGGCTTATTGGCACATTAAATTGTTGCAACCAATACGCTACAAACTCTTTGGATCTTAAGCCTGTGGTAGTTGCATATTGTTGTTCGGTTAGCGTTATACCATATTGACGAAAAATTTCGGTAGCAGCCTTATTCCATAAGGGCTCGCTATTAATTAATAACCCATCAATATCAAAGATAACGGCAGACTTTTTCATTGCCTAAAGATACAATATTTGTAGTATCTTGCGTCTCTAACAATTTGCTAAACGATGTCATTATTGGATCGATTAAAACATATACGTATTTTCCGTTCTTTAATATACGGGATAGTAGGTTTGTTTACATATCCAGGACTTGCTTTGTTTAATAAAGTGACCATTGAGGGCTCTGAAAATTTGGAAAATTTGCCCAAAAAGAATGTATTATTTGTTAGCAATCATCAGACCTATTTTGGAGACGTTATTGCATTTGTTCATATTTTTTGTGCAGTAAAATGGCGCAAGTTTAATAAGCTAGGTATCCCATATTATTTATTGAATCCATTTACAAACATGTATTTTGTTGCTGCTGAAGAAACCATGAATAGCAGTTGGTTAACTAGGTTTTTCAAACTTGGCGGGGCGTTGACAGTGAAGAGAACATGGAGGGCAGAAGGACAGGATGTAAAGAGAGATAGAGATGAAATAGATACTCAGAAAATTGATCAAGCTTTAACTAAAAGCTGGGTAATTACTTTTCCGCAAGGCACTACTAAGCCGTTTGCGCCAGGTCGTAAAGGGACAGCACATATCATTAAAAATAATCGCCCGCTAGTTGTGCCGGTAGTTATAAATGGATTTTGGAGAGCCTTTACAAAAAAAGGATTGACCTTTAAAAAGGTAGGAACGCCTTTGTCAATTAGATTCAAAGCCCCGCTGGATATAGACTATAATGCTTCGGTAGAAGTGATATTAGCACAAGTAATGGAAGCGATTGAACAAAGTAAAGACTATATGCTTAAAGGCAAACATCATGCATTAAAAGAAAATGCAGGGGTATAAATTGTGCTTACTAGGAAATAGTTAGTTTATTAGTCTTGTGTGAAAAAAGCTTTTAATTCAAGTGCATCATCTGGCTTCATTTTTCCTGACAAAATCAATCTCATTTGTCTTCTTCTTAAAGCACCTTCATAATATTTAATTTCTTCCTCTGACTCTGCAATTATTTCAGGAACTTTTTTAGGCCTTTTATTTTCATCTAATGCAACAAATGTAAAAAAAGCCTCATTGCTTAATACTCTTGTTTGTGTAATCATATTTTGATTCCAGACTTTCAAATGTATTTCCATTGAAGTATTAAATGCGCGGGTCACAATAGCTTCAATACATATTACATTACCTAATTTAATAGGAGTCTTAAAACTTATATTGTCAACTGAGGCAGTCATTGCTGCAGAATTACAATGCTTTGCTGCAGATAGGTAGGCGGCAATATCCATCCAATACATTAGTTTACCTCCCATTAAATCACCAAACGTGTTTGTGTCATTGGGTAACACTAATTCGTTCATGGTGGTAAAAGAGTTGCTTGCTTTTCTTGCTTCCATACTTTGTAATTATGTATTAAAGATACAAATAGTTAAACAACGCAGTGTTCTAGTTTTGAAAGGTAAGCCTGGTCAACGTCTGCGCCGTGTCCTGGTGTTTCACCAATGCTCAGATGCATGCCATTAAATTGTACTCCTCCAATAATTGGGTCCTCTAAATGACCCAATAAACAAGTATCCATGTCATAGTATTTTACATTGTCGTGTGCCATTGCAAAATGCATTTTAGCACTTAGTGCAAGTCTACTTTCTAACATGCCACCCATCATGCAGGCCATATTATTTTTGCCAGCGATATCTTGTATTTTTATAGCTTCTTGAATGCCACCGCTTTTTGAAAACTTAATATTAATTAAATGACAAGCTTTATTGGCAATTAATTTTCTTGCGTCATGATGTGTAAATACCGATTCATCTGCCATTATTGGAATTGGAGAAGCTGCACACAATGCAGGTAAGAAATCATCATAATATTTATGCATAGGTTGCTCGCAAAATTCTATATCAAATTGGGCAAGGCCTTGAAGTACAGGAAGCGCATCTTCCTTAGACCAACCCTGATTCGCATCAATTCTTATTTTAATGTCAGTACCTATGGCATTTCTTATTTTTTCAATTCGCTCCATATCCGTTTTAGGGTCCTTTCCTAATTTCACTTTAATCATACTTACTCCTTTTTCCTTAAAATCAATTGCCTGTGCAGCCATATCGTTAGGAGCGCCAATACCAATTGTTAAATCGGACTCAATGGCTTTTTGCTTGCCTCCTAAAAATGCGTATAAGGGAAGATTAGCGGCTTTTGCGGCTATATCGTATAATGCAATGTCAAAAGCACTTTTGATTGTATAATTGCCGGCTATGATAGTATCAATTTCTGCAAGTCTTTCTTTAATTTCTAGTGGGTTTTTCCCCTTCCAAAAAGTAGCAAAATCTTTGGCGTGGTTATAACAACTGGTTTGTGTTTCTCCAACAATCATAGGAAACGCCGAACATTCTCCAAGGCCAATAATACCTTCGTCTGTGTATACTCTTATTAATACGTTTTGCGCAAAATGCATGGTTCCAGTGGCAATGGTAAAGGGCACCATTGGGATTTTAAACATGTAAATCTCTGTCTTCGTTATTTTCATATCACATCAAGTTTAAATAGTAGGATTTTAAAGGTACTAATTCTTTGTCATTCCCTTTTTCCATCCGATATTTGCCATACGAACTAATGTTAGCATGAACCTATCTTTTGACAATACCCAAAATGCATTCGCATATAAAAGCACTTCCGATTTAAAAAGAGCAAAATTTTTAATCAGTGCCATACAAAGTCCTTTAATGGTTTCCTTGGCAACCAAGTTAACACCTGTATTAATGAAATACGGGATGCCAATTAATGGAATATTAAGAAGTACGGTGTTTAATCAATTTGTTGGAGGCGAAACCTTAGAAGAATCGGCAAGAGCAACTAAGTTATTGGGTTCTTATGGAGTACAAGTGATATTAGATTATGGGGTAGAAGCAAAGGAAGGCGAGTCTAATTTTGACGATGTAACAGAGCACATTATTGAAGCCATAGACTTTGCTGCCACTCAAAATAATATTCCATTTGTTAGCGTAAAATTAACTGGTATTGCAAGTCAAATTTTATTAGAGCATTTAAATGAAGCACCAAGATTAAGAAGTGGCATACATGATAGTGAGTCTGAAAATGCCGAGTGGCAAAGGGTTAGAGAAAGAATGTATGCAATATGTGATGTGGCACAGGAAAAGGGAGTTGGCATTTTGTTAGATGCTGAAGAGACCTGGATTCAAGATCCTATTGATAGATTGGCTGTTGAATTAATGACCGTGTATAATAAAGAAAAAGTAGTTGTATATAATACCTATCAATTGTATCGTAATGACCGCTTACACTTTCTACAATTGTCACATCGTATTGCAAAAGAGCAAGGATTTTTATTAGGTGCTAAATTAGTACGCGGTGCATACATGGAAAAAGAAAGAGAACGTGCGCAGAAACATGGATATGCTTCGCCCATTCATATAGACAAAGAAGCAACCGATAAAGATTTTGATGCAGCCGCTTTGTATTGCATAGAAAATAAAGAAACAATCTCATTGTTATTAGCTACACATAATGAAGAAAGTAATATTCATATTGCTGCCAAAATGGAAGCATTGGGATTAAATAACAACTATGAACGAGTACACTTTTCTCAGTTATTTGGCATGGGCGACCATATTACATTTAACATGGCTTTGAAAGGGTATAATGTAAGCAAGTACTTGCCATTTGGCCCAATCGGGGAAGTGATACCCTACTTAATGCGTCGTGCCGAAGAAAACAGCAGTGTAAATGGCCAAACTAATAAGGAATTAGTGATGATTAAAAGAGAATTAGCTAGGAGAAAGGGCAAATAACTTATATCAGCTTTATTTTTCACAGCTTCTCCCCATCATTTTAAAAATTTTCCTACTTCAGCGTCAATGATTGTAAATTGCAGCATGCAACAATATTTGACTTTATTACAACACATTTTAGACGAGGGAACGCAAAAAACAGATCGTACGGGCACAGGCACAAAAAGCTGTTTTGGATATCAAATGCGTTTTGATTTAGCTAAAGGTTTTCCATTAGTGACTACAAAAAAAGTACATTTAAAAAGTATCGTTTATGAATTATTATGGTTCTTAAATGGAGATACAAATATCAAGTACCTAAAAGATAATGGGGTGCGTATTTGGGATGAGTGGGCTGATGCCAATGGTGACCTAGGGCCAGTATATGGAAAACAATGGAGAAGCTGGGAAGGAGCCAATGGTGTTGTAGTGGATCAAATTACAGAGTTGATAGATCAAATAAAAAAAACACCAGATAGTCGCAGATTAATTGTGAGCGCATGGAATGTAGGAGATTTAAAAAAGATGGCGTTGATGCCTTGCCACAATATGTTTCAATTTTATGTGGCCGACGGAAAATTAAGTTGTCAGTTATATCAACGTAGTGCGGATGTATTTTTAGGCGTTCCTTTTAATATTGCTTCATATGCTTTATTGACTATGATGATTGCACAGGTATGTGGATTAGCATATGGCGACTTTGTTCATAGTTTTGGAGATGTGCATTTGTATAATAATCATTTTGAACAAGCTGCTTTACAATTGTCACGAACGCCATTCCATTTGCCAACTATGAAAATAAATCCAGAAGTAAAAGATATTTTCTCTTTTAAGTTTGAGGATTTTAGTTTGGAGCATTACGAATGCCATCCTGGAATTAAAGCACCAGTAGCAGTTTAATAATAAATTAAGTATGAATATAACCCTTGTAGTAGCAGCTTCTGAAAACAATGCCATTGGAAAAGACAACCAATTGCTATGGCATTTACCTAAGGACATGCGCTTTTTTAAAAATACTACTTGGGCGTTACCGATATTAATGGGTCGAAAAACTTTCGAATCCATGGGTAGTAGATTATTACCAGGAAGACTCAATATTATTATTACACAACAACAAGGGCTGGTTATCCAAGGGGCAATAGTTGTAAACTCAATTCAAGAAGCTATTGGAATTGCATTAAAGGAAGATTACAAAGAATTGATGGTGATTGGGGGTGGGCAAATTTATGAAATGGCTTTGCCTTTAGCTAGTAAGGTTTGGTTAACTAGAGTGCATACTACTATTGATGGGGATACATTCTTCCCAATTTTAAGTAATGACTGGGAAATAAAATTGATTGAGTCGCATCAAGCTGACGAAAAACATGCATATGCATTTGATTTTGAATGTTGGCAAAGAAAATAATTATGTATTCATCGCTAACATTATTCAGAAAGTATGTCCAATATTTGTTTAAGGCATCTAATGGAAAAGGACATGGGGTGCATTCACCATTTGTGTTTACATTTATTAAGGAAGTACTCAATAAAAATGCGAATAGTCCCTTGATCCCCTTGATTGAAAGCGAGCGAGTAAAACTTGAACGTAATCGACAAATGGTAGAGGTTTGGGACAGAGGCGCAGGGTCGAGGCAAACAAAAAGTACTACGCGACATATAAGTCAAATTGCGAAAGCTGCTTTAAAGCCGAAAAAATACAGTCAGTTATTATTCAAGATTGTTAACTACTATCAACCCGCCCAGGTTTTAGAAATGGGAACATCCTTGGGAATAACTACTTGTTATTTAGCAGCAGCAAATCCAAATGCATATATTGTTACAATGGAAGGGGCGCCCAATGTAGCAGCTATTGCCAAAAACACATTCACTAAAGTTGGCGTGCATAATGTACAAATTATGGAGGGTGATTTTGATGAGACCCTTGCTCAGTATTTAAATGCAATCCAGCAAGTTGGAGTAGTTTATATAGATGGCAATCATAGATATGAACCTACAATGCGTTATTTTGAAAGTCTATTGCAAAAATCTGACAATCAATCTATTTTAATATTTGATGACATACACTGGAGTAAAGAAATGGAAAAGGCCTGGGAGGAGATTAAAAGTAATGCAGCAGTTACCTTAACAATTGATTTATTTTTTATAGGTTTGGTTTTTGTGAGAAAAGCACAAAAAGAAAAAGAACATTTTATTATTCGTTATTAATATCAAACATTTGTTACCTGAACCATTTTTAAACTCTTTGCAAGGCTTACCAGGATTTGACAGGGAAAGTTTTGTACACGTACATGAAATGGGTGAGCAAGTGACTTCATTGAGATTAAATTCGACAAAGGGAATTGATGTAGCAAAGCATCATTTTTTAAATAACACAGCAAGTATTCCATGGTGTGTAAATGGAAGATATTTACCTGAACGACCTTCCTTTGTAACAGATCCGTTATGGCATGCAGGCGCCTACTATGTGCAGGAGGCAAGTAGTATGTTTATTCAATATATTTTAGAGCAAATCATGCCAAGTGCCGAAGGCAAGATTGCCTTGGATTTATGTGCAGCGCCTGGTGGGAAGTCAACCTTGTTAGCAAATCACTTTAATAAGGGCTTGGTGGTGGCGAATGAAACCATTAAGGCGCGCAATGCAATACTTGTAGAGAATATAACTAAGTGGGGTAGTGACAGGGTAGTAATAACGCAAAATGACCCTTCTCATTTTAAAGCACTTCCACATTTTTTTGATTTGATGGTGATAGATGCTCCTTGTAGTGGAAGCGGTTTGTTTCGTAAAGACCCATCTGCAATTAATGAGTGGAGTGAAGAGAGTGTGCAACATTGTAGTACAAGACAATCTAGAATTGTAGAAGACAGTATTGGTACATTAAAGGAAGGTGGGTATTTAATTTATTCAACCTGTTCTTATTCGTTTGACGAAGATGAAAAGATGATGGATACAATAGCTGCTATTCCTGGAATGCAAAATGTATCATTGGATCCACCCGTGAATTGGAATATTGTTGCTTGTGAAAGTCCGCAGCATCATGCAAAAGGGTTTAGGTTTTATCCAGATAAAATTAAAGGGGAAGGTTTTTTTGTAACTGTCTTTAAAAAGGAGCAATCAAATAATGCAGGATATTATGCAGATGATTTTAAATGGAATTTAATTTCAAAAATAGAACATGAAGTAATGTCTTCTTTTTTTACATTGCCTACAGATTATATATTCATTAATCACCAAAATAATTTGATAGCTGTTCCTGCACTTTTCGAGTTGTCGATAAAAGCGCTGCTTAAAAATGTATACGTAAAAAAAATGGGCTTGGTTATTGGAGAAATAAAAGGAAAGGATTTGATACCTGCACATGCTTTAGCTATGAGTAATTGGATTACATTGCCCTATGGGACCATTGAAGTAGATGAGCAAACTGCATTACAATATTTAAGAAGGGCTGACCTTGTTTTGGAGGGTGAAAAAGGGTGGCAAGCTGTTTGTTATCAAAATATTAGGCTAGGATGGGCCAAATTATTACCCAATAGGTCGAATAATTACTACCCTACAGAATGGAGAATATTGAAATACTAGTACTTACGTATTTTAAAATAGTTAAATATATTGATTTGGCTTTTTCTTTGCAATCCAATTTTGTACCTTTACAGCATGTTTAACAAATGGATATTATCGCTATGCTTATTGATTGGCTTAATGGCTAACGACACTGCTTTTGCTGCAAAGCATAAAGGAGCTAAGAAAAAGGCTACACACACATCAGCAAAGCACACGATTAAATCTTCCATCAAACATAATACAAAGGTAAAGAGTCAGGGCAAGCATAGTAAGAAGAAAGGGAAAAAGGGTAGAATGAATGAAGTTGCAGATACAAAGGTTGAGCCAATGGTAGATGCCAATGGCGACAAAGTGGTGAGTGCCCCTTTACAAATGATTGCACAAAACAAAGAGAAGTCAAGAATTAGCGATAGTGTACACAAAACTTATTTCACAAATAATACTAAAGAAGTAGATGAAGGATTTTTTGCATCTTCTTTTGCTGCTCAAAGAAAGGCTGCTTCTTTCCAAACATTAGAAGGGACTGCAGCTGTTTTTAAAAGTGTAAGTGGTTGGGAGGATAAAAAGTTTTATGTGCTTACAAATCAATTGCCTGTTGGTACCATTGTGCGAATTACGACTTCGGATTTAAAAAGTATTTGCGCTAAAGTGATAAACGTTTTACCTGAAATGGGTAATGCAATACAATATCGTCTTAATGATGCAGCTGCCGCAATCTTAGGCATAACCAATAAGACCTTTCAAGTGTCTGTAACTTATTAATTTATTTTCATGAAGTGTAAAATTTGTGCTAGCCTTTTTTTTATGGCTATTTTTTTTGTGAGTTGTGCTCAACAAAATAACAATACAACAGAGGGTGCAATTGCACAGGCAAATACGGCTACAACATTGGATGCGCCAGCTTTTAAAGCAGCCATTGAGAAAGGCGGCGTGCAAGTATTAGACGTTCGAACTGCACCTGAATTTAACAGTGGACATATTGCACATGCATTACAAGCGAACTGGACAGACCTAAAAGAATTTGAAGATAGGACGCAACACTTGGATAAGTCGACCCCTGTATATATATATTGCCAAGCAGGTGGTCGAAGTGCTGCAGCGCAATCATATTTAGTGAATAAAGGGTATAAAGTGGTGAATTTGGAAGGAGGAATGAGTAATTGGAAGATGAATAGATTCGCTGTTGATGGCGGTGGCGATAAGCCTCAGATGCGTATTGTAGATTTTCAAAATACAATTAATGCAAATGAATATGTATTAGTTGATATAGGTGCTGATTGGTGCCCACCATGTAGAAAAATGATTCCAGTTTTAGAATCATTGAAAAAAGCAACGCCGCATCCTTTTTATTTATTAGCTGTGGATGGCGGAAATGATATTGATGTTATGAAGGAAGTGGGCTCAGAAGGCTTGCCAACTTTTATCATTTATAAAAATGGCAAACAAGTTTGGAAACATCAAGGTATAGTTGCTTTGAATGACTTTGTTAAAGCACTTAAGTAAGACTTAGCTTTTTATTAATTTCAGATATCCTGTTAAGACAATCTATATCCTCTCAAGAAATCGGAAACTTGCATTCTTTTCTTTCCCTCCCATTGTATATCATTCAATACAATGTAACCATCCTTGCATGCAAATTTTGCAATGCTTTTGCCGTCTGTAATAAAGCTGCCTGCTGTTTCTTTTACAGATTCCAGACTAATAGTTGTGCTAAATAACTTTACAATTTTTCCGTCTACTTTGGTAATGGCTCCTGGGAATGGAGCTAGTCCTCGAATATGATTATGTATTTGTTGTACGGGCAAGTCCCAATTTATTTCACAGTCCTTTGTAAAGATTTTTGGGGCATGTTTAATACTATTAGCATCAGCGGCATTTTCAATTTGAGGAACGGATTGAATAGATCCATTTATAAGGCCATCTAATGTTTTTATTAATAAATTAGCTCCTACAATCATCATTTTATCATGCAATTCTCCTGCAGTCATGTTTTCTGAAATAGCTATGCGGTCCTGTAATAAGATGTCTCCTGTATCTATAGCGTGTTGTAATTGGAAGGTAGTAACCCCGGTTTCCTTTTCGCCATTCATGATGGCCCAATTAATTGGGGCTGCTCCGCGATATTGAGGCAATAAGGATCCGTGGACATTTAAAGTGCCCATTGGTGGGAAAGACCATATTTTTTCAGGTAACATTCTAAAAGCCACCACCACTTGAAGGTCTGGTTGCCAAGCGCTTAAAGCCTCGAAAAATGCGGGAGATTTTAGCTTTTCGGGTTGTAATAATGGTAAATCATGGGCAAGTGCAAATTGTTTTACTGCACTTTGTTGTAGCTGCATTCCTCTGCCACCGGGCTTATCAGGGGCTGTAACCACTCCAACTACATTCATTTTAGCATCCAACAAGGCGCTCAAAGAAGCCACCGCAAAGGCGGGTGTCCCCATAAAAACAATTCTCGGCTTTTTGTCCATGGAGCAAAGTTAGTTTATCTGCCATAATTATGTACTTTTGCCCTTTGCGCCCTAGGTGCTTTATTTAAAAAATACAATATGCAACAAGTAACAAAAGGAGATAACATTCAAGTGCATTATCATGGTACTTTA
>CANFLP010000019.1 GCA_947447835.1 Bacteroidota bacterium | reverse complement strand
ATTGTAGGTGGTGATGGATGGGCTTATGATATTGGATTTAGTGGATTAGACCATGTATTGTCTACAGGTGAAAATGTAAATATATTAGTACTTGATACTGAAGTTTACTCTAACACGGGTGGTCAAAAATCTAAATCTTCTCCAATTGGCGCAAGTGCTAAATTCTCCGTAAAAGGAAAAACTACTGGTAAAAAAGATTTAGCAATGCAAGCAATGGCGCATGGAAAAGCATTCGTTGCAGAAATTGCAATGGGTGCCAATGATGTACATGCATTAAAAACAATTTTAGAAGCCGAAGCATTCCCTGGGCCATCAATCATTATTGCATACAGCCATTGTATTGCACACGGATATGATATGTGCCATGGATTAGACCAACAAGATTTAGCAGTTAAAACTGGTTACTGGCCTTTATTCCGTTTTAATCCAAACAATGAAAAAGGAAAACGATTTATGTTGGATAGTAAAGATCCTTCTATACCAATGGAAGACTTCTTATACAATGAAAACCGTTTTGCAACCATTAAAAACAACTACCCAGAAAAAGCGCATGATTTCTTGGATCAAGCAAATGAAGGCATGCACACACGTTGGGAGAAACTACTTTCCTTTAAGGACTTGTAGTAAATTATATACAGTTCGCAAGCAAGCAAACATCTAAAAACAAAACCCTTTCGGAGTAAATTCTGAAGGGGTTTTTAAATAATAAATATTTTAACTGACTGTATATCAATGATATAAGAAATTAATGTGTAAATTATACACTTTAAATGGGTGACCTTCGTCATGTTTTGGTATAAATAGGTATGAAAACACTTTTATACCGTCGTTTTATGGCTCAATTAAGACAAACGCTTTTAGCAAATCTAGGCGCAGAGATTCCAGTTAAACTTTGGAATAGAGGTCCATTTTAGTAACCAAAAGGTTTAGTAGCCTCGCCGGGGCTGCCAGTCTCAACGGGCTCGGCTTACGAAAGCAAGCTTTCGACATTGACTCACTTAAACAATACTTCAACTTCGTTGAAGGTATTTGTAGCCTCGCCGGGGATCGAACCCAGATTTAGCGCTTCGGAAACGCTTGTACTAACCATTGTACGACAAGGCCATGTGCAAATTTAATTAAACTCTATGAGTAATTAAATTAACCCCGCCGTAATAATACTTTAATAGCTGCTGGTAAAAATATGCGTGTAGGTAAGGAGCGCATTATTTGAATGTCCTCCCAAATAGTGGAAGTGTTAGATAAAAACTTGAAGATAGTAGCAGCCTTATTTTTTTCAAAGATGCGCTTAAATATTTCGCTGCCTTGCATCAATTGATTTTCCAATATATACAACAATACCGCATCATAAAAAGAGTGTCTAGTATGATGAACCTCAGTATCGATATTGATCCCTTGTTCTAAACAATTAATAATTTGTTGCACTTGAGTTTGTATAAACTTAAATGCGTAACCTGTACTAGATTTAACAGCATTGCCTAATGTTCCTATCACAAAAATGGGTGCTTTGCTTTTATCAAATACATGTGTAGTCATTGGAATAGCACCTATTTCTTCATGCAATATTTGATAAGAAGTATTAGGGTAGTTCTTATCTAAATAGGCCCTTAATTGAACATCGTACTCCTGTGGTTTTGATAGGGTCTTCGAAAACAAAGTATATTCCACTAATGCCTTTGATTCATTCAATGGAAGTACATACATAAAACCTGTGCCATTTTTTTGGTCCACATTAAAATCCATTAACCTTGCTACATCAGGGTTAAACAAATTGGTTTCAAATTGAACTAGCAATCCCTTAAAATGTTGCCATAAAAATGGCTTACTACTATTCGCCTGACTCATTGTATACAAAGTATCCATTGGAAGTATACTCGAAAATACATGATTAGATTTTGCAGCTCCTCCGTCATAATGCACTGTTGCAATGGAATCTTCGGTATCTATGGAACTTATCAATGCTTGTTCCCAAGTTACATTTGAAAATTGTTTTGCAAACTGAATGATATGCGTGTAAAAATCTAACCCCTCAATCATTTTATAAGTAAAAGGGCTAGTTGAAAGTTCCTTAGAAAAGCTGTCTTTATGTACAGAAATATGATCCCAGGATTTACAAACCACTGACTCAAAAGAACTTGGCTCGGTTTCCCAATAACACCAGGTTCTATCATTTGATTTTTGGAATGATTTATCTACTACTAATATATTTTTAGTGCACAAGACTGATGACTGCAATAGTGCATATAAAAGTGACAAGCCAGCACAACCTGCTCCAGCTATTATAAAATCGTAGGTGGTTTGATGTTCAACATTTTTGGGATAATCCTGCATTGCTTTTGCAAATTTAATTATCCATTACCTTGTATGCGTTCATCTTGACGAACTTTGTCCCAATATTTTTTGGCAACTAATAACATACCAAAGCTTTCTCCTTCTTCCTTTTCCATATGCTTATGGTGCATTTTATGTGCCCATCTAATAGCTTTAATGTATCGATGGTTAGATTTTGTAAACCACTTGATTCTTTGGTGTATAATCACTTCATGTACAATAAAGTATGCAAAGCCATACATTGCTACCCCAGTTCCTATAGCAGCTACCCAACTAGGTCCACCAAAATTTCCGTAGAATATACAGGCCATACTTGGAACTGCGAAGATTAAGAAGAAAGCATCATTCTTTTCAAAAAAATGACCTGTTGGTTGGTGATGATCCTCATGCAAGTACCATAAAAATCCATGCATAACGAATCGGTGTGTTAACCAAGTAACCCCTTCCATAATTGCGAATGTCAACAATGTTACAGCTATAAATATCATATCAAAAATTTAAGAATTAACAAATTTCAACTCATACCATTCCAACACTTTTGGAAAAGCAATATTAAACCATACCGTGAACTGTTCAGGCGCATTTTTAACTTTATGCTTAATTTCCTCCATACTTTCGTAAAGGTAATGACTTACCTCGTTTGCATTAGGAGAAATAATGCCATCATAAATTCCCACAAAAACATGATCCAATTCATGCTCTGTTAAACCCTGATCAAGACTTGCATGATAAATGAAATTAAATGCATATTCTGTTTTGCAATCAATTCCCATTTCCTCCATTAATCTTCTTTTGGCCGCCTCATGTACATTTTCACCAGGTCTTGGATGACTACAACAGGTATTAGTCCATAAACCTGGACTATGGTATTTGCACATTGCTCTTTTTTGTAGCAACATATTGCCTTGTTTGTCAAATAAGAACACGCTAAAAGCACGGTGTAATAACCCTTTTTGATGGGCTTCCATTTTTTCCATGGCACCCATCTCGTTATCTAAAGTATCAACCAATATAACTTCTTCTAATAACTGCATCTTCTAAAATAAATTAAGTTGACTTCTAATACTTGCATTAGCCAATATTAATAATTTTTTATAATCAGGGATACGAATGCGCATTTGTAAAATAGAATGATGTTTTGTCTTTTTTATCTTTTTATATAAAGTGTAATAATATTTAAAAGCAACATATACACCAAACCTAGCTTTAAGGGGCAATGATTTGATGCCATCTAATGCAGCAGAAAAATCAGCTTGAATATCGGCTTCAATTTGTTGCTTATCCTCTTCCTTAAAATTAGTAAAATCGCAATTGGGAAAATACATTCTTTCCAAACCTTCAAAGTCTGCTTTAATATCTCTTAAAAAATTTACTTTCTGAAAAGCAGATCCTAACCTTTGTGCAGAAGGCCTTAGTTGTTCGTATTGCGCTTTATCTCCATCACAAAAAATATGTAAACACATTAGACCAACCACTTCGGCACTACCATAAATATAAGTTTGATAAGCTTCTGCATCGTATGCTTGCTTGCTCAAATCCATTTCCATACTTGCAAAAAAGGCGTCTACTAAATCATACCCAATATTAAACTTTCTAAAAGTTAATTGAAAACGATGTAAAATGGGATTCAAACTCACCCCTTGTTCAATGGCTGTATAGGTATCTTTTTTAAACTGATTTAATAGTGCCGCTTTATCATAATCATGAAATGTATCCACAATTTCATCAGCAAAACGAACTAATCCATAAATGTCATAGATAGGTTGACGCAAGTCGGCATGCAATAATTTTATAGCCAAGGAAAAGCTTGAACTATAACTTAGTGTAGTTTGTTTGCTTGCATCTGCAGTTACCAGATTGTAAAGTTGCATTGACGACATATCTATTTTTTATTATAATTTTTATTAACTAGTTCAGCAACCACTTCACCACTAATTAAACTTGGTGGCACTCCGGGTCCTGGCACTGTCAATTGACCAGTGTAATATAAGTTATTTACCTTTTTACTCCTACACGAAGGCTTTAAGATGGCCGTTTGCATTAAAGTATTTGCCAATCCGTATGCATTGCCTTTAAAGGAATGGTATTCAGAAATAAAGTCAGCAACGGCAAATGATTTTTTATAAATAATCGAATCGCCAATAGATTGACCCCATCTGTTTTCCATTCTTGCAATAATCTTATTGAAATATTCATCCCTAACTGCTTCGGTATCCCCCGTTAAACCTGCTGCTATAGGGATTAACAAAAATAAATTCTCTTGTCCTGCAGGTGCAACAGTTGGGTCTGTTACAGAAGGGACACTTGCATAAAACAAGGGGTTCTTAGGCCATGCCGGGTTTGAATATATCTCATCACCATGTACACCAAAATCAGTATCAAAAAATAAACTATGATGTGTAACACCCTCTAATTTTTTATTTAATCCGACATAATACAAAATGGAACTTGGAGCCATTAACCGTGTATCCCAATATGACTTTGTATAAGACTGATATTTAGTATCTAATAATTTTGTTTCTATATGATGATAATCGCCTGCACCTACTAGTACGTCAAATTCATAGGTTTTTTGTTCTCCATTTATTTTATTAATAGCGAAAACCGATTTTGCTACTCCATTTACAACATCAATATGTTTTACTTCTTCATTAAAATAAAATTGTACACCCTGATCCAATGCAACCTGATACATCGCATTTACAATACTATACATTCCATATTCAGGATACCAAGTACCTCCTTTTATATCCGCATAATTCATTAAACTATATAGTGCAGGGGTATTACCAGGCAATGCTCCTAAAAACAAAACTGGAAACTCCATTATAGATTGAATATAAGGATGTTTAAAAAATCGTGCAACATGTTTTTTCATGGATTGAAAAATATCCAATTTGAAAACACCGGATATTACTTCCCAATCAATAAATTCAAACAAAGACTGTCCTGGCTTATGCACTAATTTGCCAACACCCACATTGTATTTATATTTCGCTTCGTCCATAAACTTGTCCAAAGCCTTTGCTGCACCTGGTTCTACACTTTCTAATAAATCTTGTAGTTGCTTATAATTAGCAGGCATATCCCAATATGTCTCATCAAAATATACTCTGTACGAAGGATCTAATCTTTTTAATTGATAATAGTCGCTTACTTTTTTACCAAACTTTTCAAAGTATTTTTCAAATACATCCGGCATCCAGTACCAGCTTGGTCCCATATCAAAAGTAAAACCTTCGGCTTCAAATTTTCTAGCCCTTCCTCCTGGCATTGAATGTTGCTCAATCACGGTCACATGCCAACCTTTCTGCGCTAAAAATGAAGCAGCAGAAAGGCCAGCAAATCCGGCGCCAATAATGAGCGCTTGCTTTTGGGGGGAAGCCGTATTTTGATTAATATCTTTCAATTTTTTGTTTCAATATTTTTCTAGCAAAGTGAATTCGACTTTTAATAGTGCCCAATGGCTCACCTAATTCTTCGGCAATTTCATTGTACTTATATCCCTCAAAATATAAATTAAAAGGGATTCTAAATAATTCTGGTAGGTCATAAATCATTTGATTCACTTCCCTCATATTCAAATTAGCAATACCTTGATTCAACACTTTATTACGTGTTTGATCAATAATGTAGTCGTTAGGCGTACTATCAAAAACAATAGATTGTTTTGAACGTTTACGATAATCATTTATAAATATATTACGCATGATGGTATACAACCATGCCTTAATATTCGTACCCACATTATATTTGTCCTTATTGGAAAAAGCGCGGTACAAGGTATCCTGGAAAAGATCCTTTGCAGACTCATGGTCCTTTGTCAAATTAATGGCAAAAGGTCTTAAAAATTCTGCGTTTTCGGTAAGTAGTAAGCTAAACTCTGCGTTTGACATGCTCTCTTGTTTAACAATTTATAATTAATGTTAAACAAATCTAAGCCCTTAATTTTGATTTCGTTTAAATATTTGCGTTAAATATTAAACAAAATATTGAATTTTTTCTAAACAATTGATAGTAAATGATTTAGAAGATTACAATTCGTACAAAAATGACATTGTTTCAGTCAGTGTTCTCATTAAATGGATATTTGGCTTAACCGCTCCTTTAAATTCTTGTGCCAATTGACCAGAAATCACCACCGGTATATTTTGATTAATATAGACTAATTGTTCTAGGAATTTAGCCATTTTAAACCCTTTGATGGGTGCAGTAATGTGCGTGTATAAATAGTCTACTTTCTTAAATTCAGTTAAATACTTAAGATCCACTGTAGGTACATTGGCTCCTAAATAATCTATTGAATAACCCTTTTGTTTTAATATGAAATGAACAAACAATAAGCCTACTTCGTGGTATTCGCCTTCTGGCATAAACAATACAATATGCTTACTAGATTGCAATATATTAGGCAAGCGTTCTATGCCTAGGATTATTTTTTGTCTTATAATATTAGAAGCTAAATGCTCCTGCGCTGGATTAATATGATTGGTAATCCACAATACTCCCACTCGCTCTAAGAATGAAAATATGATATCCGTAATAGTCCTTTCAATCCCTTTTTGTGCAATATAAGTGTCCAATTGTTTCTCAAACGAATGCATGTTTAAAGACACCATATCCTTAATCAACCCGTTTACCAAACGCTCTTTTTCTGCATCAAATTGATTGAGCCCCAGAATTTTTTCCTCAATATCCGTTTGAGTCATTTTATCAATATGGGATATTTTGTACCCATACTTATTTAAAAGTGAAACGTTCAATATTACCTTTAACTCGTCGGCAGAATAAGACCTAATATTGGTCTCGGTACGCTGAGGTTGTAGGAAATGATAACGTTGTTCCCAAATACGAATAGTATGGGCTTTTATCCCAGAAATTTGCTCTAAATCCTTGATGGTATAAGATGACATATTGCTAAAACAACAAAAAATGGGAAAAGTTCAGTAAATGTTTACTTTTTCAAACCCCTTAGGTATTCCCCATACCCACTTTTAGCATATTTATCGGCCAAAATCAATAATTGTGCCTTGTCTATGAAGCCCATTCTAAAGGCAACTTCTTCTATACAACCTATCTTTTGACTTTGACGCTTTTCAATAACGCGCACAAATTCACAAGCATCCGCTAAGGACTCAAAAGTACCTGTATCTAACCAGGCTGTACCACGATTCATGATTCCCACTTGTAATTGCTTACGTTCTAAGTACACTTTATTTACGTCGGTGATTTCATATTCGCCTCTTGGTGAAGCAGGAATATTCTTGGCAATTTCTACAACATCGTTGTCATAAAAATATAAACCAGGTACCGCGTAATTGGATTTAGGCGCTTTAGGTTTTTCTTCTAATGATAAAGCGTTGTTGTTTTCGTCAAACTCCACCACACCATAACGCTCAGGATCATTCACTTCATATGCAAATACTGCTGCACCATCCACATCATTAAAAGATTGTACCAATTTACTAAAGCCTGCGCCGTAAAAAATATTATCTCCTAATACCAATGCTACCTTATCCTTACCCACAAAATCAGCACCAATTACAAATGCTTGTGCTAATCCATTAGGCACGGCTTGTACCGCATAACTAAAGCTGCAACCTATTTCAGAACCATCGCCCAATAATCTTTTAAACTGATCATTGTCTTCAGGTGTTGTAATGATTAATACTTCCTTGATGCCCGCTAACATTAATACTGACAAAGGGTAATAAATCATAGGTTTATCATAGATAGGCATTAACTGCTTACTGATTCCTTTTGTGATTGGATACAATCTTGTACCTGACCCACCTGCTAATATAATACCCTTCATAGTAATTTTTTTAGTGTTTATGTTTTCGCACTTTCGTGCTCAAATCATGATGCTTATTTTTTATAAACTCGCAGCATATTCCGCGAAGCTTCCTAATGTTTTATCTTTTTCAGAAAATATCAATTCCGAGGTTGGTAATTGCCAATCAATATTTAAATCTTGATCGTTGTACATGATGCCCACTTCATTACCTGGTTCATAAAACTTATCTACTTTATAAAAGAAAGTAGCAGTTTCACTTAATACTACAAAACCATGTGCAAATCCTGCTGGTACAAAAAATTGTTTATGATTGTCCGCTGTTAATTCAATTGCATAATGTTGACCAAAGCTAGGTGAATCCTTCCTTAGGTCCACAGCAATATCTAATACTGCACCTTCTAATACTCTTACCAATTTAGCTTGCGCTGCTGCACCTCTTTGCATATGTAATCCTCTTAGTACTCCTTTAGAAGACCTAGATTGATTATCCTGTACAAAAACTAAATCCAAACCAGTTGCTGCATTAAAGTCTCTTTGATTAAAAGTCTCAATAAAATATCCTCTTGCATCTCCATTCACTTTCTCGTGAACGATAAAACAATCTTTTAATGGGGTCTGCTCAATTCTCATGCGGCGCTATCTAGTTAAGTGGGTGTGTTAAATATAATATTATCTATTGGTATACATATCATTGTAGTAAGCTTGGTAAGCTCCACTTGTTACATTTTCCAACCAAGCTGTGTTTTGCAAATACCAATCAATGGTTGCAGCCAAGCCTTGTTCAAAAGTAACAGATGGCGTCCATCCTAATTCCTTATTTAATTTAGTGGCGTCAATAGCATAACGACGGTCATGACCTGGTCTATCTTTTACATAAGTGATCAAGCCTTCACTTGTCCCTTTTGCGTTTCCTAATTTCTCATCCATTTGAGTAATTAATAATTTAACCAAGTCGATATTCGTCCATTCGTTAAATCCACCAATATTATACGTGTCTGCTTTTTTGCCTTCATGGAATATCAAATCAATGGCACGTGCATGGTCTATTACATACAACCAATCACGTGTGTACAAACCGTCACCATACACTGGCAATGGTTTTTTGTTGATGATGTTATGAATGAATAATGGTATTAATTTTTCAGGAAAATGGTTAGGACCATAGTTATTAGAGCAGTTAGAAACTACGATTGGCAAATGATACGTCTCGCCATAAGCTCTCACAAAATGATCACTTGCTGCTTTACTTGCAGAGTAAGGTGAATTAGGATCGTAAGGTGTTGTCTCTTTAAACAAACCCTCCTTACCTAAGCTTCCATACACTTCGTCCGTAGAAATATGGTAAAATAAATGATCTCTTTTTTTATCCCATGTTCCGTCATGCGCATTTTCATAACTTAAATCCCCTTTCCAAAAATCCTTAGCGGTATTTAATAAGTTTACGGTGCCTATCACATTCGTATACACAAAGTCCAATGGTGAAATAATGGAACGATCCACATGTGACTCTGCAGCCAAATGAATCACATCGGTAATACTATGCTTTTGGAAAACATCCTTTAATGCTTCTGCATCTAAAATATTAGCCTTCACAAAATGATAGTTTGCCGCTTTTTCAATATCCTTTAAATTTTCCAAGTTGCCCGCATACGTCAAGGCATCTAAATTAAAGATTTGATACTCAGGATATTTGGTCACCATTAATCTTACGACATGTGACCCAATGAATCCCGCTCCTCCGGTAATTAATATATTTTTTTGCATCTGAATTTGTATCTTACAAAGATATTATTTTGAGCATATATATAACAAAGTAATTTATAATATTAACGCTAATATTTACATCATGAACCAGCAAAGATACTATTCCCTAGACGTTTTCAGAGGTGCTACCGTTGCCCTAATGATATTGGTAAATAATCCTGGGAGTTGGGGTCATATTTTTAGCCCATTGGAACATGCAAGTTGGCATGGATGTACACCAACCGACTTGGTTTTCCCTTTCTTCTTATTTGCCGTGGGAAACGCCATGTCCTTTGTAATGCCAAAATTAGCTTTAGGCACACCAGCCAACTTTTGGAAAAAAGTAATCAAAAGAACTTTGTTGATTTTTGCAATTGGTCTTTTTTTAAATTGGAGCCCATTTGTAAAGTATTCAGACAATCATTTAATATTTAAAGTTTGGGAGAATGTGCGCATCTTAGGCGTGTTGCAAAGAATTGCACTATGTTATTTTTTCGCTTCAGTAATTGTGTATTATGGCAAATCTAGAATGGCATTATTTATTGGCATGATGATATTAGTAGTTTATTGGATGCTTAATATTGTATTAGGTGCACCCGGCCATCCATATAGCTTGTCTGGATTTTTTGGGAATGCAATTGATCAGTCAATATTAGGTGTAACACATATTTATAAAGGTGAAGGCGTACCATTTGATCCAGAAGGATTAATTAGTATGTTCCCTGCCATTGTACAAGTGATTTTAGGATTTTTAGTAGGTGAATACATACAAGCAAAGGGCAAGAATTTTGAAATGCTTGCACATGTTTTATTGACAGGTGTGGTATTGGTATTGGCTGGATATATTTGGGATTTTAGTTTCCCTATTAATAAAAAGATATGGACAAGTAGCTATGTATTATACACTACAGGCCTTGCTATGATTACATTAGGCATGTTTATCTATTTATTAGAATTTAAAGAAGCGAAAGGTAAATGGAGTCACTTTTTTGATGTCTTTGGAAAGAATCCATTGTTCATTTTTGTATTGAGCGGATTTTTACCAAGGGTATTAGCCTTATTAAGATGGGTAGACCATACCGATGATCAAGGCCAACCCGTATACACCTCAGCACTTCCTTGGTTCTACGAACATGTTTGTAAAAACATAAACAGCGATTTAAGAATAGGCTCTTTTGTATATGCTTTGTGCTTTATTGCTTTTATGGCAACACTAGCTTATATCTTAGACAAAAAGAAAATTTATATCAAAGTGTAAATAGAATTAAGCTTCACACTATGGAGCTTAGTAATAAAAGACTACTTAAAAATAGTAGCTGCTTTTTCTAAACTTTCTGGCTTACCAACATCTAATAAAATGCCATCACTATGATCATAATAATGAATGGCATAATGTTGAGCTAATTGTAGATATGCATCAATTAACGAAAACTTTCCACGTAATTGAACCTCTTCTAAAAAGGAAGCATGGATAATTTGAATACCGCTAAAAGCCTTTGGTACAGCAGTATTTGGGTCTCTTAAAGGATTAGCCCATTTTTCCTCGCCTGTTCCGTTATTCCTCCATCCACATAATGTACCAGCAGTATTAAATATTAAATTTCTGCTAGAAGCTCTATTTGTTACAGCAAGCGTTGCTACTAAATCACCCTCTGCTTTTTGCGCAAACGCTTCGTCTGCTGAAATTAACTTATGCAAATCCAAATTGGTTAAGATATCTGCATTCATCACCAGCCAACGTTCTTCGGATTCAAAGTAATTTGCAGCACGTAATAAGCCTCCACCCGTTTCTAATACCTCATCCGTTTCGTCCGAGATGGTTATATCAGCACCCCATCCATAATTTTCATTAATAACATCTACAATTTGATCTGCAAAATGATGCACATTCACAATTATTTCTGAAATTCCAAAAGACAATAAATACTCCACATTTCTTTGCAACAAAGACTTGCCATTCACAATGGCCAAAGCCTTAGGATGCTTGTCTGTAAAAGGTTTTAGCCTAGTACCCAAACCCGCCGCTAATATCATTGCACGCATAGCTATCTATTTAACCCAATTGTTTTTATTGGTATGTTCTAACAACACTTTCACTTTATATTTATTTCTTAAATGTCTCACAGTTTGTTCTGCAGCGTAAACACTTCGGTGCTGTCCACCGGTACATCCAAAATTAATTTGCAAGGATTCAAAATCTCTAGATAAATAATTCTCAACAGTAATGTCAATTAAATCCCAAACACTATTTAAGAAAGTATTCATCTTAGTTCTTTGTTCTAAAAAGTCTTGAACCGGCTTGTGGATGCCTGCTAACTTTTTGTACTCATCAAATCTGCCTGGATTTAAAATACCACGCATGTCAAAGATAAATCCACCTCCATTATCCGATTCGTCATTTGGCAATCCCTTTTTATAACTAAAACTATTAATGGTAATTACTAATGGTGTTTTTTCGTTTGCCACTTGCGGCGTAAATCTTTGCACTACCTCCTCCGACACCATCCAATTTAATATACCTGCAAACACAGGCGTATCAGCACTTATGGGAGAAATAGACAAGAAGTTTTTTAGATTATTTAAACCTAATGGAATACTTGTTAAAAAGTGTGCTTTACGTTCAAACAATCCCCTAAATCCATAAGCACCTAAAACTTGCAACAAACGTAATAGCACAAAACCATTGTATTGATTTCTAAACTGTTGCTCATTCATTTTACTAGGCAATAATTTTTGTACTTCCTCAATATAATAATCTACTAATTTTTCTTTCCATTCATTTGACAGTTCCGCTTTAGCCTGCCATAACAAAGACGCTACATCATAAGACAAACCTCCTTGCATCCCACCCTGAAAATCTATGAAATATACTTCGTCATTATTAACGATAATATTTCTACTTTGAAAATCTCTAAATAAAAAATGATTTAATTCCTTACTTGCAAGCCTATCACTTAATAATTCAAATTCGTCAATAAGGGCTTGCTTATCATATGGATATTGCAAAGTGTCTAAAAAATAATATTTATAATAAAGCAAATCCGTTAAAATCGAATGCTTGCCAAATTCCTTAGAAGTTAAACAGTAGGAATAATCTAACCCCTTTCCACCTTCTACCTGCAATTTTGCCAATGCTTTTAAACTTTTCTGAAACAATGCAAAAACATGACCTGTCTTGCCTTCTTTTTCCAATACTTCTAATAAAGAAACATTCCCCAAATCGGCTTGAATATAAATAGACCTATCCTCGCTTATGGCTAATACTTTAGGCACAGGCAATTCTTTGCTTGTAAAGTGTTCGGAAAAATATATAAAGGTTTCATTTTCCTTGATATTCAAGTTGTAGGTCGCAATCCATGACTGTTCCCCTTGGGTAATTCTAAAATAGATGCGATCTCCCCCACTTTGAGGAATCTTGGATATTTGATCCCATTCGACAGCATGAATGGTCTTATATAAATTATTTATATGTTTTATAATTGCTTCCATAATGGGATAAATACACCTTTAAATAAGCTTAAAAGTAACTAATTATACGTTATGTTTTAAAAAAGGAGAAAAAGTGTTAAATTGATTCCAAATTACCACTTATGCATAAGATTTTAAGACACTTTCCCACTACACTTTTAATGTTGCTTTTGACGATTAGTTCATTTGCACAAACACAAAAAGTAACAGGAACCGTAACAGATAACAAAGGTACTCCATTAGATGGCGTAACTGTTAAATCGCCATCTGGCAAAGCCGTTGTGTCAACAGATAAATCTGGAACTTTCACAATCAATGCACGTATTGGTGAGCAACTGGAATTTAGTTCAGTGGGATTCGAATCAAAACGTGTTATTGCATCTGCGAATATCAAAGTGGCATTAACTGCAACAACTTCGGACTTACAAGATGTAATATTGGTAGGTAGTCGTGGTGCAGGTCGTGTAAAAACAGAATCACCTGTTCCAGTAGATGTTATTAAATTATCAGAAGTAGGTGTTAACACAGCACGTATG
This sequence comes from Bacteroidota bacterium, assembly GCA_947447835.1. Lineage (GTDB taxonomy): Bacteria > Bacteroidota > Bacteroidia > Chitinophagales > Chitinophagaceae > Sediminibacterium. Next base: position 7,764 of record CANFLP010000019.1, on the reverse strand, counting down.
GATTTAACTTCTACGTTAAACTATGTAGCTCCTTCCTTTAACTATAACAAACAATCTGGTGCGGACGGTGCCGACCATATTGACATTGGTACATTAAGAGGACTTGGACCAGATCAAACCTTAGTGTTAATTAACGGAAAACGTAGACATAGCACAGCTTTTGTTGGCTTGTTTGGAACAAGAGGTCGAGCAGGATCGGGAGTTGATTTAAATGGATTCCCACAATCTGCTGTAGATAGAATTGAAATTTTACGTGACGGTGCTTCTGCACAATATGGATCTGATGCGATTGCTGGTGTAATGAATATCGTATTAAGAAAAAATACAGGTGAATGGAATATTACAACAGGATACGCAGGATATTATGACAAAAAATACAATACTTACCAATTTAAAGATCAAAAAGAATACTTAACATCCAATCCTGTTGATGGTGTTACGAAGTCTTTATCTGCTAACCGTGGATTTGATCTAGGAAAAAAAGGCGGCTTTATTAATATCTCATTTGATTTATTAGATCAAGGCAAAACCTTCCGTCAAGCGTCTTCGGATGATATCACTAAAGCTGATGGTTTACCAACTAATACTTGGAGACGTGCTTTTGGTGATGGTTCATTACAATCAATTGGTGCAATGTTTAATATGGAATTACCTATTAATGACAACACTAAGTTTTATGCATTTGGCGGCGTGAATTCAAAAAATTCTGACGCATATGCTTATACAAGAAACTGGTCAGCTAAACCAACACGTTTCCCAGTTACTGCTGGTGGCGGATTGATTTATACCTCTGATATCATGTTTGCTACTGGTTCTGGAGATACTACCTACAATCCACATATTCAAACTAAAATCAACGACATTTCCTTGACAGCTGGTTTATCTGGCAAAACAAGTGGTGGATGGGATTGGGATTTAAGCAATAGCATTGGTCGCAATGATTTTCATTATTATGGAGACGGCACTTTTAATGCTTCAAATATTAGCAATATTTCTCAAACACATTTTGACGATGGTGGATTTAACTTCTTACAAAACACATCTAATTTAGATTTCTCAAAACAATTTGGCAAAGTAAACCAAGGTGGTGTAAAAGTAGCATATGGTGCTGAGTTAAGATATGAAGAATATAATATTTTCCAAGGTGAGTTAGCTTCATATAATGCGTATCCAAATAATTTTGGACTTGAGCAAGCTCCAGGATCACAAGGATTCCCTGGATTTAGCCCTGCAGATAAAGTAAGCGCTAACAGAACTGTAGGTGGCGCTTATGGCGATTTCGAATATACTCCTACCGATTTATTGTTATTAACTGGAGCAGTAAGACTTGAAAACTATTCTGACTTTGGTGCAGTAAGTACATTTAAATCTTCATTCCGATATAAGGTAACTGATAACTTTAATTTCAGAGGTTCATTCAGTACTGGATACCGCGCTCCATCTTTACAACAAAAATATTTCAGCAATACTTTAACTTCTTTCTCTGGTGGAGAATTGGTACAATCAAGAATTGCTAATAATGACGATGCATTAACTAAGTTAGCAGGTATCCCTTCTTTAAAGCAAGAAACTTCAATCAATACAAGCTTAGGTTTTTCTTGGAAACCAGCTAAGGGATTGACTTTCACAGTAGACGGCTATAATATTAAAATGAAAGATCGTGTAGTATTATCTGGATTATTTAGCGCGTCTGATGCAAGTTTACCAGCTGCATTAACAAGTAAATTAAATACATTGGGCGTTTCTACTGCACAGTTTTTTGCAAATGCAGTGAATACTACTAATACAGGTATTGACATTGTTGCTGACTATCAAAAGAAAATTTCAAATAAAGAACGTTTCAAAATTTTATTTGTAGCTAACTTCCAAGGTATTACAATTGATGATGTACATGTTCCTGCTGCATTAAATACAAACGAGTACAATGCAAACACTTTCTTTAACGATCGTGAAAAGTATTTCTTAAAAGCATCTGCACCAAAATCTAAATTCTCTACTAGCTTTGACTACACTAAAAATAAAATTAGTTTAGGCGCAAGAGTTACCTATTTTGGAGACGTAGCCTTAACAGGATTTGGTGTTAATGGAGATGGTATTAATCCACAAGTACCTGCAGACGCTGATGAAACTGGCAATACTTTAGTTCCAGAAATATTTAAATACAAAGGCAAATTCACTACAGATATTTATATGAATATTCAAATGTGTAAGAGTGCTTCTTTAATTTTAGGAGCTGACAATATCTTTAACACACATCCAGACTTCGCTGTAAACCCTCAAGCTAAATGGTGGGCAGGTGACAACGAAACTGGTGGACCATGGGATGGCGTTCAAATGGGCTATAATGGTTTAAGATTGTTTACAAAACTTTCAATTAAGTTCTAATTTCATAAACTAACATAACTTTAAAGTCCAGATTCGTCTGGACTTTTTTTTGACAAATAACTATTGAACAAGGGCACTTATTGTTCGATTTACAAAACTTACTTTATGAAAAAAATAAGCTACTTATTATTACTGACTTTATCCTTATGCTTAAACAGCATTGCACAAAATGGTATTGTAGTTTTTCAAACTGATTTTGGCACTAAAGATGGTGCAGTGTCTGCTATGAAAGGCGTCGCAAGTAGTGTAGATCCTAGTTTAAAACTATATGATTTAACGCATGATATTCCTGCATATAATATTTGGGAAGCCGCTTATCGATTAGACCAAACTGTTACTTATTGGCCTGCAGGCACCGTATTTGTATCGGTGGTGGATCCTGGCGTGGGTACTAATAGAAAGTCTGTTGTTGTAAAAACCAAAACCGGACATTTTATTGTAACGCCAGACAATGGCACGCTTACTTTAATTGCACAATCATTAGGCATTGATTCAGTTAGAGAAATTGATGAAGTAGTAAATAGAAGAAAAAATTCTGGCGCCTCTTACACTTTCCATGGACGTGATGTATATGCTTACACTGCAGCAAGATTAGCAGCCCGTACTATATCTTATCAACAAGTAGGAAAAATTAGCAACGACCCTATTACTAGTTTGTCTTACCAAAAAGCAGGTTTACAAAACGGAAAATTAAAAGGCAATATTTCAATTTTAGATATTCAATATGGAAATATATGGACCAATATCGATCAAGAAAATTGGAAAAAATTTAATGCTATTGCACATTCAAAAAATGAAATTACAGTTCAAATATTTCATTTACAAAAACTAGTTTACACAGGCGTCATGCCTTTTGAGAATACATTTGGAGGTGTGGGGGTTGGAAAACCATTAGCCTATTTAAATAGTTTAATGGACTTATCCTTTGCCTTAAACCAAGGCAGTTTCGCCAATAAATACCATATTCAAGCCGGTAACGACTGGAACGTAATTGCAAGTTGGTCAAAATAAAGTACACGCTACATAAAAAATATCAAATACTATTGATTTAAAAAATCGGCTAGTAGACTATGAAAATGATGTGTGCCCTGCTCACGCTGTGTAGCATAACGACCAAAATGATAAAAGCGAGAGCGTATACCTTGTTGTACGTTCTCCACTACTTCCTCATCCTCCATCTCTACCGTATCTAATCCATTTCCAGCCCCTTTTCCTAATTTGCTTTCATCAAATACAAAAGTCAAGAAACTAACTTTAGTATTATTTGCATCAATCGGCCTAACTACATTCAATGAAAGTCCCCATGGATAAAAGTTAAACATCATATTAGGGAATACCCAAAAATAATAAGCTGCAATGCGTTTGCCCTCGTCGGGATGTCCTGCTGGCATTTCAAAACAATGCTCGTCATCCTTAGCAATACCTAATTGAAGATTCGAGTATTTAAAAGTTTCTGTTGAATAATCTTTAAAATCTAAGAATGCATTCAATCCTGGATGTACAAATGGAATATGAAATCCTTCCAAATAGTTTTCACAATACAAAGCCCAGTTCCCTTTAATCTCATAGTCCTTGGATCTTGACGCATCAAAAACTAAATTATTTATTGGCAACCACCCAACGCGCTGCTCCATCTCTCTGAAAAATAATTCAGGACCTAATCCTTTTTGCAATTGCGTAAATAATAATGGGCCCCATTGATATAACTGTAAATGATGTAGGTGATTGTTTTCTGGAATAAAATTTTCAACATCTTTAAACTCTGGCATCGAAATAAATTTTCCATCCAAATGAAATGCACGTCCATGATATTTGCAACGCAAATGTTTTTGTGCACTACAAGGTTCATACACCATTAAGTTTCCACGATGCGTACACACATTAGACAAACAATGAACATGCTCATCGGCATCTCGCGTAAGCACTAATGGCTCGTCGATATAATTTTCTAAAAATTTAACCGGATGCGCATCTCCAGTCTGAGGCACCATGCCCGTATGACCAATATACTGCCAGCTAGCAGCAAATATTTTTTCCTTAGACGCTTCCAACCATTTTGGATCTAGGTAAAAACTGGTATCTATTGTTTTGGCCCTCGCTATATTGGGGTCAATAAAGAATGGTTTATTCATAACGCACAATTAGACCCTAAGGTACAAAATGCACACTAGAAAATATTAGCAATAATACTAAATTATTTAGTTAATATTGCTAATAAATTTAGTTTTATGGAGTATATAGATATGGACCCCAACGAGGGCATGGCCACACAGCAGATTAATAAGAACTACCTGTCTAGCCAGGTTGTACAAGCCAATGCGACTGGTTTTGGTGCGGCATCGGACGATTTTATGGAAAGAGGTATTGACCTAAACGAGCAGCTTGTTCATAATAAGCCTGCCACTTTTTTCTTTAGGGTAAATAGTGATGCCATGTTAGGTGCCGGCATTCATATTGGTGACACTTTAATTGTGGACCGAAGTATTCCTCCTAAATCCGGCAAGGTAGTGGTGGCTATTTTAAATGGCGAGTTTTTAGTGCGCCGATTACAAATGCAAGTACATAGTATTACCCTCCTACCCGAAAATAAAAAATATGGGGCCATTCATATTGAGCACTTGCAAGATTATAAAACATGGGGTGTAGTGACCTATGTGATTCATGGTTTATAAAAATTTAAAGCGTGCAAGCGATTATTGATTGTAATAGTTTTTACTGTTCCTGCGAACGCCTTTTTGCCCCCACATTACAAAATGCACCCATTGTTGTTTTAAGCAATAACGATGGTTGTATTGTGTCTCGTTCGGATGAAGCAAAAGCATTAGGCATTGCTATGGCAGCGCCTTTTTTTCAGGAAGCAGAACGTATTAAAAAATTTGGCGTACATACTTTCTCCTCTAATTATCATTTGTATGGAGACCTTAGTTGGCGCGTAATGGAAACCATGAGATCCTTACTGCCACCGGATCATGTGGAAGTATATTCGGTAGACGAAGCCTTTGTCAATCTGAATCATATTGCCGATAATGATATTTATGATTTTTGTGTACACTTAAAAAACACCATCGAAAACTGGACAGGCATTTCGGTATCTATTGGAGCAGCACCTAATAAAGTATTAAGTAAGGTGGCCAATCGCTTAGCTAAAAAAAATAAAATACAAACCAACTGCGTTGTAGTTTTAGATAGTACTCAAAAAATACAAACTGCTTTACAAAAAACACCTATCCAAGATGTTTGGGGTATTGGTTACAGCTATAGTGAAAAATTAAAAGTGTACGGAGTAAATACTGCTTTTGCATTAAGCATGAAAGACCTTAGCTGGGGCAAACGTTTTTTGGGAGGCATCAATGGTATTAAATTAATTCGGGAACTAAAAGGGATGCAAAGCCATAGTATGCAAGCGCCACGTACCGAAAAAAAAATGATTGCCACTACACGTATGTTTGGACGCAATGTAACTGCTTGGCAAGAAATTGAAGAAGCGTTGGCCACCTACGCAACACGCTGTGCCGAAAAATTAAGACGACAACATAGTGCTGCAAAATGCGTACAGGTTTTTCTATTACTCAAAGTAGCACCCCAACCCTATCATACCCATTATCATAGAGGCAGTCAGGTAAACGGATTTACCCTGCTGGACAATCCAAGCAACCTTACCCCCGATATTATTAAAGCCGTGGTGGCCATAGGGAAAACCTTATTTGAGGAAGGGGAAACCTATAAGAAAGCGGGCGTAATTGTAAGTGATTTAGTACCCGACAATGCATTGCAAACCAATTTATTCATTGCCCCAGCCGACGCAAGGCGCAAAAAACTAATGAACGTTATTGATAACATGAACGCGGCTTATAGAAATGATGTGCTCAAATTTGGCACTTCTAGCACCCAAAAAAACTGGAAAATGCGCAGTGAAAAGCGCAGCAAACGCTATACTACTAGGTGGGATGAGCTCTGCGAGGTACAATAAACATAAATGGTGGAAAACCCTTCTATAAAAATTCGTATAAATGCTTTTGCTGATGTATTTTTGCCCAATTTTATACATATGAGCAACAATCTGAACTCCAACGAATCAATCCCATCAAAAAAGAAGAAAATCATTGTATTAGGTAGTGGCCCTAATCGTATTGGACAAGGTATTGAATTTGATTATTGTTGCGTTCATGGACTATTAGCCGTTAAAGAGTCTGGTTACGAAGCCATTATGGTTAACTGTAACCCCGAGACCGTATCTACCGATTTTGACATGGCCGATAAGTTATATTTCGAGCCAGTGTTTTGGGAGCACCTTTGGGAAATTATTGAATTAGAACAACCAGAGGGTGTCATTGTACAATTAGGTGGACAGACTGCATTAAAATTAGCCAAGCGCTTAACAGAAAGAGGCATTAAAATTATAGGTACTTCATTTGATAGTTTGGATATAGCCGAAGATCGTGGTCGCTTTAGTGACTTATTAAAAGAATTAAAGATTCCTTATCCAAATTACGGTACTGCTTACACTGCCGAAGAAGCAATTGAAGTAGCCAACCAAGTGGGTTATCCAGTACTAGTAAGACCTAGCTATGTAATTGGTGGACAAAGAATGCGTATTGTGATTAATGACGCCGAAGTAGAAACTGCAGTAGTAGGAATTTTAAAACATATCCCAGAAAATAAAATCTTGATTGACCATTTCTTAGATCGTTGTCAAGAAGCCGAAGTAGATGCCATTTTTGATGGTGAAACATTTCACGTAATGGGTGTGATGGAACATATTGAACCAGCTGGTATTCATAGTGGAGATAGTAATGCGGTATTACCTGCATTTAACTTGACTCCATTGATAGTGGCTACCATGGAATTTTACAGTGAAAAAATTGCACGCGCTTTAAATATCAAAGGACTAATTAATATTCAATTTGCAATTAAAGACGATCAAGTATATGTAATTGAAGCAAATCCAAGAGCTTCTAGAACTACTCCTTTCATTGCAAAAGCATACCAAATTCCATATTTAAATATTGCTACCAAAGTAATGTTAGGTGCAGCTAAGTTGACCGACTTTACGATGGAGAAAAAATTAGACGGCTTTGCAATTAAAGAGCCCGTATTTAGTTTTGATAAATTCCCTGGTGTAAATAAAGAATTAGGCCCAGAGATGAAGAGCACAGGAGAAGCTATTCGTTTTATTAAAGACTTACGCGATCCTTACTTCAGAACATTATACAAAGAGCGTTCAATGAACTTGTCTCGTTAGAAATAAAAAAGCCCTTAATTAAAATTTAAGGGCTTTTTTATTTTTCTCTTATGATTGTTTCAAAACCACCCCTAAACGGTGGCTTTGATTTAGTTTATCTTAATTAAAATTTAAGGGCTTTTTTATTTCATCTAGTT
>CANFLP010000018.1 GCA_947447835.1 Bacteroidota bacterium | reverse complement strand
GGTGTGAACCCATCCCAATGTGCATGTAAGAAAGGCGCAAATGTTGCAGCGCCATCTCCAGGCGTATTCACAATAATCATTAAACAAATAGTCATACCCCTAAATACATCTAGGGATAAAAATCTTTGGTTTGACATGGCAAGGTTTTTAGGAAATCAAGGTACGCAAAATATTTTTTATTGAACATCGAATTAATTAGCTTTAAATCAAATTAACACTATGCGTGCCTTAAAAATTGGTTTGATGATTTTAGTCATCCTAAGTATTGCTTACCTTTTAGGGCCACACCCTTCGGCACCAGTATTTAGCAATACCCTTCCAGCCATTGCAAACAATGCCAATTTAGACAGTCTTGTACAAGCTGGTGAAAAACAACATCATATAAAACCTAATAACGAGGCTAAAATTATTTGGGCAGATAGTACACACGAGCAAACCGAATACGCAATTGTATACTTACATGGTTTTAGCGCAAGTCAAAAGGAAGGTGCTCCTGTGCATGAAAATATTGCCAAGGCATTTCATTGTAATTTATTTTTAGCAAGATTAGCAGAGCATGGCATAGATACTACGGAGGATTTAATGAATTTAACAGCCGAAAACTATTGGGAATCGGCGAAACAAGCCTACGCCATCGGAAAAAAATTAGGGAAGAAAGTGATTTTAATGAGCACCTCAACAGGTGGTACTTTATCCTTGCAATTAGCAGCTGCTTATCCTGAGATTGCTGGGCTTGTCATGTATTCTCCCAATATTGAAATTAATAACCCAGCAGCACCGATATTAAATAATCCATGGGGCTTACAAATTGCAAGAATGGTAAAAAAGGGCAACTATGCCAATATTGAATACAAAAACAATGACTATCCTAAATATTGGAATACCCATTATCGATTGGAGTCAACCGTTGAATTGCAAAATTTAATCGAAGCAACAATGACTAAGGCACTTTTCCAAAAAGTACATCAGCCAAGCTTAGCATTATATTACTACCAAGACGAACAACATCAGGACAACGTAGTTAAAGTAAGTGGTATTAAAAGAATGCTTTCAGAACTTGGTACACCAGATAGTTTAAAGAAAGGAGTTGCTATTCCAAATGCTGGAAACCATGTACTTGGATCTCCAATTGTTTCAAAAGATATTGTGACTGTAGAAAAAGAAACTGCAGCATTTATAGCTTCAAAAATTATCAAGCAATAAATCAAACACTGCTAAGGTTTTGCAACAGCTACTGCAATTTTAGAATCGGCAGTGCCATAATACAATACCCATTGGTTTTTAAAAAACACAAGACCTTCAACAAAGCAGACATTATTAACCTCTCCTTTTAATTCATAAGGTTTGTCTGGATGCATAAAATAGTTATGAGACCTGTCTATTAATTTATAAGGCGCATTTTTATCAAACAAAGCTTGACCAGCGGCATATGTGAATTTTGGCTGTGTGGTATCATTATTGTTTGCAGCATTACTACTATTGTAAATTAACAAAATTCCTTTAGCGGTATACAATGCATAAGGGCCTGGCTCTACTAACCTGCTATCAAAATAACCAGCTCTTGGTTGTAATACACTTACCATTTTTTGACTTTCACTATTCTCCAAAGCATCCCAATGTAATAAGTCAGTGGATGTGGCCATAAATAAATCGGTATCGCCAAAGTACATCCAATACTTTCCATTTATTTTTTTAGCAACCATTCTTTCTCCAATTTGTTCAACCACCATGGCGCCAGACTTAGACCAACTATTAATGTATTTAGGCGACTGCAATACAGGACCTCTTTTTTCCCAATGTATTAAGTCACGCGTTGTTGCAAAACAAAGTCTTGCCATTTTACCATCATAAGACGTATAGGTAAGTAAATAGCTACTGTCAGGCATTGAAATAATTCTTGGATCTTCTACTCCACCCTTCCATTCGTATTTTAAAACAGTATCCTTTGCTGGATAAAAAATGGGCGCAGCTTGTTTTATAAAATGAATTCCATCATTGCTAATTGCTAAACCTAATCGAGAGGTCATAGCACTATCCTGTGCACGATACAACAAATACACTTTACCGTCTTTAACAAAAGCGGTTGGATTTAAAACATTCTTTGACTGCCACTTAACCATTTTATTACTCACTGGACAATCAAAACTATAACTGGTATCAGGAAATAAAATAGGATTAGCACTATCTATTTTGACAAACTCATTAAAAGACCAAACGGCTTGTGACTCTTCCTTAATGTTGGAAAAATTACAAGCCGCTAGTAATATTAAAGATAGAATAAAAATGTTTTTCATTCTACCAAGATACTAAATGTTTCTAATCTACTTGTCTTCTGTGTTTACTAGATACATAAGTGTAAACAGATGGAATAACAAATAAGGTAAGCACTAAAGAAAACAACAAGCCACCCACAATAACAGTACCTAATGGCTTACGGCTAGTTGCCGCTGCACCTAAACTAATTGCAATTGGCAATGCGCCTAAAGCAGTAGCCAAACTTGTCATTAAAATAGGACGGAAACGTTGTGCAGCCGCTTCTAAAACTGCTTCTCTTATTGGCAACCCTGCTTCACGTTTTTTATTAGCAAATTCAACAATCAAAATACCATTTTTAGTAACCAAACCAATTAGCATAATAATGCCTATTTGCGAGAAGATATTTAATGTTTGATTGAATATCCATAAACACAATAATGCGCCAGCTAATGCTAAAGGCACAGTAATCATAATAATAAACGGATCGGTGAAGCTTTCAAATTGAGCAGCTAATACCAAGTAGATTAATATCAAGGCAAGTAATAATGCTTGAGAGGTATTTGAAGCGCTTTCTTTAAAATCTCGAGAGGCACCACTTAAAGCGGTTTGGAAACTTTCATCCAATTGTTCTTTTGCAATTCGGTCCATTGCAGCAACGCCATCTCCAATAGTTTTACCCTCGGCTAATGAAGCAGAAACGGTAGCAGAATTAAATCTGTTGTAGTGATATAAATTCGGAGGATTACTATTTTCCTCTGTTATCAACACGCTTGAAATTGGAATGTTTTCGCCTCTATTATTTCTAACATAAATTTTATTAATATCACTAGGTGTATTTCTTTCGGCTCTTGGCACCTGAGTGATTACTTGGTATTGACGATCGTTCATAATAAAGTAGGCCGAACGTGCCCCACTAAAAGCAGATTGCAAAGCCTGTGCTACATCGGCAGTAGTTAACCCTAAATCTCTAACCCTCATTCTATCAATAGACAGGTCCAATTCTGGTTTATTAAACTTTAAATTCACATCCACGTTTTGGAAAGTCTTATCCTTACGAGCTGCTTCTAAAAATTTAGGAATTGCCGTTTTAATTTTCTGAAAATCTAAGTTCTGAATAATAAACTGAACTGGCAAGGAACCTCTGGACTGCATTCCCACCGAAATAGTTTGCTCTTCAATGGCAAAAACACGCACGTTTTTAAAACGCTTCATTTTTTTATTTAAATCCATTGCAATTTCAGACTGGGTTCTTTTTCTATCTTCTTTATCCACCAAACCTAATCTACCAGATGCCGAACTATTACCACTCGCTCCTCCATATCCTGGTACACTACCCCAAGTAAAAGCTTGTTCTGGAAAAGAGTCCTGCATAATTTTAACAGCCTTCATTAAGTCCCCTTTCATGTCCTCGTAACTAGTACCCTCGGCACCAGTCATAGTGATTCTAATAGAGCCCTTATCTTCTAAAGGTGCTAATTCACTTTGTATAGTTTTACCAAGTACAAAAATTAAACCCACACAAGCAATTACAATTGCCCATGCTACCCAACGCACTTTTAAGAAATTGTGTAATAAATTTTTATAGCCAGACTCAAGTCCTCTAAAGAATGGTTCGGTACGCTCGTAAAATTTACCATGCGCACCGTCTTTCCTATTTAAATATACATTCAATACGGGTGTGATGGTTAAGGATACAAAAGCGGAGACCAAAACTGCGCCAGCCACGACTACTCCAAACTCCTTAAATAAAGAGCCTACAAAACCTTGTAAGAAAATCACTGGCATAAATACTACGGCCAATGTGATGGAAGTAGAGATAACGGCAAAAAAAATTTCTTTACTGCCCTCTCTTGCTGCATCCTTTAATGAAAGTCCTTCCTCTATTTTTCTAAAGATATTTTCCGTGACCACAATTCCATCATCCACCACTAATCCCGTAGCTAATACAATAGCCAATAAGGTTAGTACATTAATAGAGAAACCTGCCAAATACATAATAAAGAATGTGGCAATTAATGAAATAGGAATGTCAATTAATGGACGAATTGCAATTAACCAGTTTCTAAAGAAGAAGAAAATTACTAATACCACTAACCCAAATGATATGATGATTGTTTCTTTTACTTCAGACAATGCACGACGCACATTTAAAGTATTGTCTATTGGTATCGCGAATTCGATATCCGATTTATTTTGTTTTTTAACCTCTTCTAATCTTTTATAAAACTCGTCAGCAATTTTAATTTGATTCGCCCCAGGCTGAGGAGAAACTGTTAGCATAACCACAGGCACCCCATTAAAATAAGTGCCTTGATCCTCTTGCTCTGGTCCTAATTCTACTTTAGCAACATCCCCTAAACGCACAATCCCAGTTGGGTCTTGTTTTAAAATAATATTTCTAAAATCAGATTCAGTGGAAAGCCTGCCTAATGCTCTAATTACAAATTCAGATCTGTTGCCATAAATACCTCCGGCTGGCAACTCTACGTTTTCTTTATTTAATCCAGCTTGAATATCGTTAAACGCAATGCCGTAAGCATTTAATAAATCGGCATTTGGATAAATACGCATCGACTGACGCTTACCTCTAACGCCCACATTACTTACTTCGTCAATAGTTTGGAAACGTTGTTGCAAAACATTCTCTGCATATTCTGTTAATTCTAATAAACCTTTTGTTTTACTACGAATAGTCAACATCAAAATAAAATCACTTGCATCTGCTTTAGATACAACTGGAGGACTTGATATATCCTGAGGCAATGATCTCATAGCTTGAGAAACCTTATCACGTACATCATTTGCTGCAGTCTCTAAATTTACACCCAAGTTAAATTCTACGGTGATATTTGAATTACCTACCGAACTAGACGAGTTAATTGTTCTAATACCAGGAATACCATTAATTCCTTTTTCTAATGGCTCTGTAATTTGACTTTGAATAACCTCGGCATTAGCACCTGTATAGCTAGTTTGCACCATGATAATAGGCGGATCAATAGCAGGGTATTCACGAAGTGCTAAAAAGGAAAAACCTACTAAGCCAAAAATGATAATGGCAATGTTCATCACGGTTGCTAGCACCGGACGTTTTAATGAAAGTTCAGATATATTCATCTAAATAACTTAAAGTTTAATAACCTATTTGGTAATATCAATATTGGATAAAGTTTTTCCAATTTTTAATTTAGATCCGTCTTTTACAAATAACATACCAGCCACAATAATACTGTCGCCAACTTGTAGTCCTTTTGTAATTTCAACAGCAGTTTGTGTACGATAACCTGTTTCTACATTTACAAATTTTGCTATGCCATTTTTAACCACTACAATTTGTTTTGACTTTGAATCTGGAATAATCACGTTAGAGGGAACCATGATGCTTGGTTTGCCTTTAGATTCTCCTAAATAAACTTTTGCATAAGCGCCTGGTAACACTTTGCCTTTAAAGCTTGTGCGCACTTTTAAATTTCTTGAAGTTGCAATAATTTGTGGCTCAATAGCAGTGACTGTTCCAACAATATTGGTTCCATTATTAGCGGCAGTTGAAATATTTACTTTTTTCCCCACACTCACATAAGCAGCATATACTTCTGGAATGGTAAAATCTACTTTTAATTGATCTAACTTTTGAATAGTAGCAATAGTATTTGTGCTATTAATGTAAGCACCTACACTTACTTGTCTTAAACCTATTTGACCAGTAAATGGTGCTTTTACCACTGTTTTTTCAATCAAGGATTTGGTATAAGCAACATCGGCTTGTATGCTTTTAACTTGTTGTAAGGAAGCGTCGTAATCGCTTTGATTTATTCCCTTAATCGCCAACAATTGCTTATTTCTTTGCTCATTAATAATTGCTAATTCTAATTGCGCATTTGCCTTTGCAAGTTGCGCCTGTAAATCGGCGTCATATAATTTAGCAATCACAGTGCCCGCGGTAATTAATTTACCTTCTGGGACTTGTAAATAAGTGATGCGCCCATTTATTTCAGGATGCAATTCCACAAAATCGTTCGCAAGTACAGTACCATTTACTTCAATTTGCTTATCCACTTTTTGGTTTTCAGCAATAGTAACATCCACCGAAACTGGTGCGTTAGGATTAAATTTATCTATAGATTTTGGCTTTTCTTTACAAGCAACGGCGAATAAAACGCCAGCAAGCACATACAAATGTATCTTTCTCAAGTGTCTGAATTTTAGTGCTTAAAGATAAACAAACCCTTAGTCTTATAGAAATAAAATAGATGAATGGCTCAGTCCCTTAAATATAGCTTAACGCCCCTTTTTGTAGTCGGCATACTTCCGCTCAATATAAAGCCCTAATTCTAGGTCGTTGAGTAGCCCTAACACATCATAAGAGGGTCTGCAATATGCCATAAATTTAAGTAGAGGCTCCCCTTCAAGATGGGTGAGTTTTTGTACAAATCGTTTGGTAAATCGATAGTCTACATATTTGTCTCGCTCCTGAGAAAGGAGTCTGTTTTGCAAAAATTGCAAATTCCTGTTTCTATGAAAACGAAACATATTAATTATTTCGTCTAAATCAAACCCCACCGTCAAGCCTGCAGGGCCAAAAAGTTGTTGGTTATTGCTCAATTTTAAGCCAGGAGGTTGATAATTAAAGTACTTAGCATAATCAATCCTGTTTTGGATAGAATCAAGCTTATAGTAACTGTTTCTGACACGTACTTCAGGCAAATCATAGCCCGCAACATGTATCATGATATTAAAATTATGTGGATCCGTCACCGTGTCTATAGGATACTTTTGAGTGTTTTTGCCGAACAAGGAAAACCATAATGAATCCTTTGACTTTACTGTTATAATATACCTGCCTAGAGAATCAGTAATAGCCCTATTATTATTACTATTAACAACCACAGATTCAATGGGACGTCTTCCAGAAATATCATATACCACACCACTCACTGTTGTAGTTTGTGCATTTAACTTTGCTACAAAAGAAAGACTTAAAAAAAGGAGCACATTTTTCCAATACTTCATTACGTGCAATATTAGTAAAGGATCCAATAAAAATAGCGATAGTGAAACTAAATTAACAGGTTTTTACCTTTTCGAAACATTAAGCATAATAATTACTTAAGAATCCCAATAATATTACCAACAACACTATCCACTGAGTAGCCATTTTTTGTTTAAATATGAGATATGTACTTGCTAAAAAAGTGATAGCAGATAAAACCCATACCATTGTATCAGCACCACTTAATTTAATGCCAATATCCTTTGATAAATAAATGGTGGCACCTAACATAATGCCCACTACTGCTGCGTTTATGCCCTCTAAGGAACGATAAAAAATGGCATATCGCTTTAACATTTGCCATATAGGAAAAAAGAAAAGTACTATTAAAAAACTCGGTAAAAAGACGCCTACACTTGCAACAATGGCTCCCATTATTTGCCATGATATTCCTTTGTCTTTTAGTGCCAAAGCCCCAGTATAACTAGCTACTGAAAAAATGGGCCCAGGCACTGCTCTTACTAAACCAGAGCCTGTTAAAAATGCGTCACTTGAAATTTTAATTACGTCTCTTTTGTTATGAATAACAGTAGCCGAATTAGGCCTGGTAACATATTGCTCGTACATCATGGGAATTAATACGTCGCCACCTCCAAATACAAAACTGCCAAAACGATAATTGGTCTCAAATAAATTGAATGCTTTTTGATAACGCCAATTATGTCTTGTAGACTGTTCTGATAAAAAACCGGCAGTAATAAATAGACAAACAAAAATCAATAAACCACCCCACTTTATTGTTTTAGGCGCAGCACCGTCATTGGGTATCCGCTTTTTGCTAAAATTGGTTGCAACACCCGCTAAGATAATAACAACAGGTATTGTCCAAGGACTTTTAAAGCCTGCAATCACAACTGCACTAGCTACCATAAAAATGATATTCGTTATTGGACTATTAATGGCTTTACGATATAATAATAAAGTTGCACTAGCTATAAATCCAATGGACATTGGCTGTAAATACCTTACTGATTTTAAACCTGCTTGCATGTCATAACGTGCGTAAACAATAGCAGCTATTCCCATAATAATGGTAGCAGGGAGCATCCAAACCAATAATGTTATAAATGCTAATGAAACCCCACCGCGATTGTAGGCCACTAATACAATAGTCTGGGTAGAAGATGCCCCCGGCAAAAGCTGACAGAAAGCATTATACTCTAACAACTCCTCGGTTGTGATATCTTTTCTTTGCTCCACGAATCTATTTTGCATCAGGCTAGTATGCACCTGAGGCCCCCCAAATGCAGTAAGACTATGCTTGAAAACAGCTTGTAAAAAAGAAATGTGGCGAATTAGCTTCATGGTACGATAGGTATAAAATTAAAATATTTTTTAATCATATCCTGCTTAAAGGGGTATTGTGACATAATTTAACAATCCGTCTCACACCAGCCATACTAATTATATTCTAATAAAATAAGATTTGATTAACTTCGTACCTTAAATCGTCTCCAATTATTATGCGTAACTATTCTGTCCTTATTCTGATACTATTCTTAGCAGGTTGTGCTCAAAGCAATTATGTTAAATTTTCACCTATTTATGAAAAAGATGGAATTGGGGAAGTGCCAGATTATAGTCAGCTTGTTTATTGGGCTGCCCACCCTGAAAAAACAGACCCTTCAGATAGTGTACCTGCCGATTTGAAGAGTACATACCAACCTAATAAAAATGTTGACGTGTTTTTTGTATACCCAACAAGTTATCTGGATACCAACATGCCCAATGGATGGAATGCCTCATTAAAAGATATTAAAACAAATATTTACACCGATTACTCATCTATATTATTTCAAGCAAGTGTATTTAATGAAGTAGGAAATATTTATGCACCAAGATATAGACAAGCGCATATTCATGCATATAGTCCGGTTGGACATGAGGATACGGTTAAAGCAATTGCGGCTTTTGAACTCGCCTACCAGGATGTGAAAAATGCTTTTGATTATTATTTAGCGCACTATAATCATGGCCGTCCAATTATCATAGCATCACATAGTCAAGGATCCACACATACTATTCGTTTGTTAAAAGAATATTTTGACAACAAGCCATTAGGCAAGCAATTAGTTGCTGCTTATGTTGTTGGCATGGCACTAGACCCTGCTATTTACACTTCTATAAAAGCATGTAACCAACCTAATGAAACAGGTTGTATTTGTGCTTGGAGAACCTTTATGGAAGGCTATCAAGCGCCATTTGTGTATAAAGAGCAATTCAAGTCGATAGTAACTAATCCACTTACTTGGGACAATCAAAATTTAAGTATAAAGCCTGCAGACAACCCGGGTTCAATTTTATATAATTTTAATAAAGTAAAACCACGTATTGCTGGCGCAATCAACCATGAAGGTGTATTATGGACTCCAAAGCCTCGCTTTTTTGGTAGCTTCTTAATTAAATCTAAGAATTACCATATAGCAGATTATAATTTTTACTACTTAAGTATTAGAAAAAACGCAGCGCAAAGAGTGAATAATTATTTTGAGAGTCAAAAAACAGTTACCTCTCACTAGTTACCTACCACGCTTAAAAATTTAATACGCATAATTTTTAATTGCTCCCAAGTGTAATCGTTCTCACTTAATTCTTCTTGAGCAATTTGCAAGGAAGATGTTTCGCAATTTTTGAAATATTCTAGTATGTCTGCTTGATCGTATTCGTCTAGCCATTCATCGATAGCATAATCCAAATTCAGCTTTGTACCGCTCGCGGCAATAGTTTCCATCTCCTCCAACAATGCGTCCAATCTTAAATCCTTGTTTTTCGCAATAGTTTCAAGCGGTATTTTCTTGTCTACATTTTGTATGATGTAAATTTTATTGCTCGACTTATTGGCAACCGATTTCATGACAAAATCATCGGGTTTTTCAATATTGTTTTCCGTCACATATTTGTCAATTAACTCCACAAATGGCTTACCATATTTTATAGCCTTACCCTTACTCACACCTTGACATCTATCAAGCTCCTCAATTGTGGTAGGATATAATGTAGCCATGTCTTGTAGCGAATTCTCAAGGAATATAACAAAAGGAGGTAATTTCCGTTTTTTAGCTTCTACTTGTCGAATTTCTTTAAGCATTTCAAACAAAACCTCATCTGTTGTAGCGGTACCGCCACTTCCACCATCTGATTCTTCATCGTCCGTATTGCTATCATCAAATACTTGATTCAAAACAATCTTAAAGCTTGTGGGTTTTTTAATAAACTTTTGTCCTTTAGGAGTGAGTTTTAAAAGGCCATATTCTTCAATATCTTTTTCAATCATTTTTTCCAACATAGCCTGACGCACTAAACTATTCCAAAACAAATTATCATTATCCTTTCCTATTCCAAATACAGGTAATTTTTCATGACGATACAAGCCAATTTGTGGTGTGTATTCCCCCATTAATATTTGTACTACATATTCACCAACAAATCTTTCATCAAGAGATTGAATTACTTGCAATAATTTCACTAACTGACTCTTGGCTTCAATATTTTCTTTTGGATGTAAACAATTATCACAGTTTCCGCAATTTTTATCTTCCCAATCTTCGCCAAAGTAGTGCAATAAACTTCTTCTTCTACAAACACCGCTTTCTGCAAAAGCAACCGTCTCGTCAATTAACTGCGCACCAACTTCTCTTTCGCTTAGTGGCTTGTCTCTTAAAAAATGTTCAAGCTTTGTTACATCTGCATGTGCATAATATAAAATACAATTGCCTTCTAGTCCATCCCTACCAGCACGCCCTGTTTCCTGGTAATAATTTTCAATAGACTTTGGAATATTATAGTGTATCACAAAACGAATATCGGGTTTGTCAATGCCCATGCCAAACGCAATGGTAGCAACAATTACCTGCACATCTTCATTCAAAAATTGATCCTGTCTGTCTGCACGTAATTTTTGATCTAACCCAGCATGATAAGCAACCGCTTTAATATTATTTGCAATTAATAAATCGGCTAATTCTTCGGTTGTCTTTCGGTTTAAAGTATAAATAATACCACTCTTTCCTTTGTGGCCACTTATATATTTTACTATACTTTTTACAGTTAGGTCTTTTCTTGTTTTAGGCTGAACCTCGTAATATAAATTAGCTCTATTAAAAGAAGAAATTAAAATTTCAGGATCGCGCAATGACAAGTTTTTTACAATATCCGATTGCACCTTTGGCGTTGCAGTTGCGGTCAATGCAATAATTGGAACTTCATTGTTTATCTCTTCCATCATTTCCTTTAACCTGCGATATTCAGGTCTAAAATCATGGCCCCATTCCGAAATACAATGGGCCTCATCTACTGCAAAAAAGGAAACTTTTAAATCACTAAAAAAGTCAAGATTCTCTTGCTTAGTAAGTGTTTCTGGTGCAACGTATAATAATTTGGTTTTGCCAGAAAGTAAATCTGATTTTACTTCTTTAATTTGCCCCTTGTTTAAGGATGAATTTAAAAAGTGCGCTACATCGTCTTTTTCACTATACCCTCTTACCAAGTCCACTTGGTTTTTCATTAAGGCAATTAAGGGTGAAACTACAATGGCACAGCCTGGTAGCATTAAGGCTGGCAATTGATAACATAGGCTCTTCCCACCCCCAGTAGGCATGATTACAAAAGTGTCTCTACCACTTAAAAGTGATAAAATGGCCTTTTCTTGAGTTCCCTTAAATTTTTTAAACCCAAAATGTTGCTCAAGCGCGGCCACAATATCACCTTTTCCCAACCCTTCCGGATTAGAATTAGCATTTGATACTGGTTTTGTGGTTTTTTTAGCTTTTGGCATCTATAAATATCTTAAAATCAATCGTTTCGGTAAAATTTGCCTATATAAGTTAGCGAATTTATTGAAAGAATGGTGCATTCCAAGTAGTATTTTTCTCAAAACCTTTTTTTTAAGGTTTTCTTTTAATTGGGGTATCAAAGACTATGAAACGTTAACTTTGTCACTCGTTTATAAGCATATGACAAATAGCATAAAGTCCATCGCAAATAGAACATTGGAGATTGAGTTAGAAGCCATCAAAGGCTTGTCGAATTTTATCGACGACTCTTTTGAAGAAGCAGTAAAAGCCATTCATGCCACAAAAGGAAGATTCATTGTAAGTGGTATTGGAAAGAGTGCCATCATTGCCCAAAAAATAGTAGCCACTTGCAACTCAACTGGAACGCCCTCCATTTTTTTACATGCAGCAGAAGCCATTCATGGCGACTCTGGCATGATAACGCCTAACGATATTGTTTTAATCATTAGTAAGAGTGGTGAAAGTCCTGAAATAAAAAACTTAGTCCAATTAGTCAAGCATTTTGGCAACACATTAATTGGCATGGTAGGTAATACCGAAAGTTATTTAGCTAAGGAATCCAATTGGGTATTAAACACAACCGTTACTAAGGAAGCATGTATCAATAATTTAGCACCCACTTCGTCTACCACTGCACAAATTGTGATGGGCGACTTAGTAGCTATGTGCTTAATGGAATTAAATAACTTCAAGGCCATTGACTTTGCAAAATTTCATCCAGGTGGAAACTTAGGAAAAAGATTGACATTGACTGTTGGACAAATTGCAAATGCAAATCCAAAACCAATTGTACAAGCTGCCACAAGTTTAAAAGAAGTGATTTTAACTATTTCTAAAAATAGACTCGGCGCAACTGCAGTGGTGGATGCAAACAATAAAGTAGAAGGCATTATCACTGACGGAGATATTAGAAGAATGCTAGAGCAACATGCAAGTATACAAGATTTAAAGGCATCGGATATTTATCATACATCGCCCATTACCATTTCCCCCGATGCATTGGCGGTAGAAGCATTAACCTTAATGGAACAAAAAGACATAAGTCAGATAATTGTTGCAGAAGCATTAAACTATGTAGGAATGATTCATATGCACGATTTAATGAAAGAGGGCATTTTATAATTAAAATAAAATAAAGGGATGAATAATAAACATCATTATGTAGCTATAATGGCGGGGGGTATTGGAAGCAGATTTTGGCCGATGAGTAGAACTGCTTATCCAAAACAATTTTTAGATGTATTAAATACAGGAAAGACTTTAGTACAATGGACTTTTGAGCGTTACGCAAAATTCATTCCTGTAGAAAATATTTATATAGTTACATCGGAAGAGTACGTAGAAATTGTAAAAGAGCAGTTGCCTAATTTGCCGGTAGAAAATATCTTGGCAGAACCAAGTCGTAAAAATACAGCACCTTGTATTGCATATATCTCATTTAAATTAGCGCAAAAAGATCCTGAAGCAAACTTTATTGTAGCACCAAGTGACCACTTGATTTTAGAGGAGGATAACTTTCAGAAAATAGTAGAGAGTGCCTTAGATTTTGTGGCAAATATTAAAGCATTAGTTACATTAGGCATTAAGCCTTCGCATCCAAATACCGGATATGGTTATATTCAATATGAAGGGCTAGAAGTAACAAAGGGTGTTTATAAAGTAAAAACCTTTACAGAAAAACCGAGCTTGGAAATTGCACAATCATTTTTAGAGAGTGGCGATTTTTTATGGAACGCAGGTATTTTTGCTTGGAAAGCAAGCACCATTTTAGCGGCATTTGAAAAATTACAGCCAGAAATGTACGAGTTGTTCGATAATGAGAAAGAAAATTTTAATACGGATAAAGAAAGACAATCTATTTTAAAAATATATCCTCAGTGTACCAATATCTCAATTGATATCGCCATCATGGAAAAGGCAGACAATGTATATGTGCTCCCATCTTCATTTGGATGGAGCGATTTAGGTACCTGGAATAGCGCTTACGATAACATGGAGAAGGATTATTTTAGTAATGCAGTAGCTTCGGATAATGTAGTGGTGATAGATGCAACAAAATGTATGATTAATGCACCAAAGGATAAATTAGTAGTAGTGCAAGGATTAGACGATTTTATTGTAGTAGACACGAAGGATGTTTTATTGATATGCAGTAAAGAAAAAGAACAATCTATTAAAGAATATGTGGCCGAAGTAAAGAGAAACAAAGGCGATAAATACATTTAATATATTTTTAATTCATAACTTACCAATCTAAACGATTGATTCACCTTTAAGCTCCCCCTATGGCAACTATTATAACAGGCACAGGTAGTTATATTCCAAGTATTATTAAATCGAATAAAGATTTTATAAGTAATACCTTTTATGGAGAAAATGGCGAGCTAATTACTACGCCAAACGAAGAGATTGTAGAAAAGTTCAAGGATATTACTGGTATTTACGAAAGAAGATATGCCGAAACAGGGATGAATACTTCCGAGATGGCTGCAGAAGCTTCAAAGCTTGCCATTAAAGATGCAGGTATTGATCCAGAAACAATTGATCAAATTATTGTTGCCCATAATTTCGGAAACGTATTACCTGGCACTATTCAAACCGATACAGTACCATCAATTGCATCAAGAGTAAAAAATCAATTAGGCATACACAATCCAAACTGTGTAGCTTATGATATTTTATTTGGTTGTCCAGGTTGGATACAAGGCGTGATTCAAGCAGATGCATTCATCAAGTCAGGCATGGCAAAACGTTGTTTAGTAATTGGTGCCGAAACCTTAAGCCGTGTTGTGGACCCACATGATAGAGACAGTATGATATTTAGTGATGGCGCGGGAGCATGTATAGTAGAGGGTGACCCAAATACAGATAGTGGTATATTAGCTGCAAGTGTACAAAGCCATTGCAATGACGAAACCTATTTCTTATACTTAGGAAAATCATACCATCCAGAAGGAGAAGAGGAAACAAGGTATATCAAAATGAAGGGACGTAAGGTATACGAATACGCAATTAAAAATGTACCTGTTGCAATGAAAGAGTGTATCGAAAAAGCAGGCGTTGATATTAAAGATGTAAAGAAGTTTTTCTTACATCAAGCAAATGAAAAAATGGATGAAGGCTTTATTAAAGCGCTTTACAAATTATATGGAACAAGAGAAGTGCCTGAAAATATTATGCCCATGAGTATTCATGATTTAGGCAATAGTTCGGTAGCAACTATTCCAACCTTATATGATATGGTAAAGCACGGCAAGTATCCTCAACATCAATTACACAAAGGTGATATTGTTATTTTTGCATCGGTTGGAGCAGGCATGAATATCAATGCTATTTGTTATAGAGTATAATTAGTACCCTCTAACGTTATTGCCCTCTACATAGTTTACAAAGGCTTTGTTACAAACCTTATTACCGCCTGGAGTTGGGTAATTACCTGTAAAATACCAGTCGCCGGTATTGGTAGGACAACATTCATGCAAATCCTCAATGGTTTGGTAAATTACTTCCACTGGAATATTGACATTGGCTGGTGTAATTAATTGCGCAATCTTATCTGAAATTTCTTCAGGTGTAAATGGCTTGTATAATTGCCTAACTACATTCTCTGTATGTAAAGCTCCATTTACTTCTAATGCTTTAATTTTTTGATACGTCTCATCTATCACATTGGTCATTCCTTTTTCTTCTAGCAAAGCGATTGCAGCCTTAAATGCAATAAAATCGCCCATCTTGCTCATATCAATACCATAACAGTCTGGATATCTAATTTGAGGAGCCGAAGAAACTACTATAATTTTTTTAGGAGAAAGTCTTGACAACATACGAATGATACTCTCTCTTAAAGTGGTACCGCGCACAATACTATCATCAATCACCACTAATGTATCCTCGTCTTTTTTAACGGTGCCATAAGTAATATCATAAACGTGTTGAACCATTTCATTACGATTAGCATCTTCGGTAATAAAAGTTCTTAGTTTGACATCTTTAATCGCGATTTTTTCTTGACGAATTTTACGATTCACCATTTCTTCCAGTTTTTCTGGATCTACTTCTTTTCCCCAACTTAAAATACGTTCAACTTTAATTTTGTTTAGGTATTGTTCCATTCCTTTTACCAATCCGTAAAAGGCAACCTCGGCTGTATTAGGTATATAAGAGAAGATGGTATGTTTTAAATCTTTTTCAATACGATCTAAAACTATTTTGCTTAAATGATTACCTAATGCAATACGCTCACGATATATTTTTTCATCACTACCTCTAGAAAAATAAATGCGTTCAAATGAACACGCTCTTCTTTCTTTTGGTTCGATAACTTGTTCAATTTTATAGTTACCAAGATCATCAATAATTAAGGCTGTACCTGGCATTAATTCCAACACTTCATTCTCGCCAACATTAAAAGTAGTTCTAATGGAAGCTCTTTCACTTGCAGCAACAATCACTTCACCATCAATATAATAATAGGCTGGGCGAATTCCGTTCGCATCGCGCATAATAAAGCTATAGCCATTCCCAATTAAACCCCCAATGGTAAAACCGCCATCAAATAAAGGGGCAGCCTGTTTTAATACATTGACAATATCTGGTGCGTTTGGATTTAAAGCTTCTTCCTTTACTAAGAAATGATGAATCACTTCCATCATGGCAGCTAGATCGCTTTGTTTTTCGAAAGGACCTGGATCAAATCCAATATGTTGAAATAATTCGTCGGTATTTACAAGGTTAAAATTACCTGCAAGTGCAATATTTTTTCCTGGGACTAAATTCTTTTTAATGAATGGGTGACAAAATTCTACATTGTTTTTGCCCTGTGTACCATAACGTAAATGCCCTAATAAAATCTCACCCATAAAAGGCAAATGCCCTTTCATCAATCCTGGGTGTTTAGAAATATCTGGTTGAAATTTTTCAAGTTCCTGAATTTCTAAACCAATCTTATAAAATAAATCGGCAATAGGTTGTTGTGCATTACTCCTTAGTCTGTATAAAAAAGGATTGCCTGATTCAATGTTTAATTTTAAAGTTGCTAAACCAGCGCCGTCTTGACCACGATTGTGCTGTTTCTCCATCAATAGGTACAACTTATTAAGTCCGTAGGTAACCGACCCTCTTTTTTGTAGGTAGTAGGAAAAGGGTTTTCTGAGTCGAATAAAGGCTAGGCCACATTCGTGTTTGATTTCGTCGCTCATGATGGTGTTTAAGGAGCCACAAATTTACAATAGTTCCTTAATCTTATCTAAGATGAGAAGTAAAATCTTGAAAATTAGTAGGTTTTCTGTTTGATAAGGGCATTTGCCACTTTAGTCCATTCTTTAATCTCTTCGCAAGACTGATAATCCTGGTCAATGTAGATATAATAGTTGGTGATATGTTCATTAAACCAAGCCTCTAATGACTTAGCCTTTTTCTGTGCCAAGGCACGAGCGGCTACACGATTATAATCTTCTTTTAGGTTTTCTTTATGTGGTTCGGTACGATCCTTGAAATAAACCAATCTTACCGTTTTTCTTCCACGGTCGTCGGTATAAACTTGCGGCATAGAAACATCACCTGGTTTCATTGTCTTTAATAAAACAACCATATCCTTATCAGGTAATTGGTCGTAGTTCACATAAGTAGAGCCATCACTACCAGAAATAGCACCGCCCGTAAATTTACTTCCGTCGTCGTCGCTATGCTTATTTACTTGCTCCCCAAAACTCGTTTTGCCAGCAACAATGTCTTTTCTCACACTGTCTAAGAAATGCTTAGTTTCATTAATCTCATCAATTGAAATGGGAGGGATACGTAAAATGTGTTTTACCACAGCGTCATCACCAGATCTAGAAATTAATTGGATTAAGTGGTAGCCGAATTTAGATTTAATAGGAGCAGAAATTTGTCCCTCTTTTAAACGGAATGAACCAGACATAAATGCAGGGTCAAAATTCTTTTCGTTTCTGTTTAAATTAAACTGACCTAAATTTTCTTTTGAACTTGGATCTTCTGAATATAATTTTACCAATTGGTCAAACTTATTAATACCAGCCTCGATTTGACGGCGATAGTCCATCATTTGCTTAATCACATATTCTTCTACATCACGATTTGCTTTCGGATGCATTACCAATTCCATCACTTGCACTTCACTTTCATACAAGGGCAAACTGTCTACAGAAATTTTATTGTAATAAGCTCTTACCTCGGTAGGAGTAATTTTAATTTTTTCAACAATTTTTTGTTGCATTTCGTCAGCCAACTTTTGCTCCTTAATTAAAATGCGAAAATCTTCTTTTAATTGAAAGATGGTACGGCCAGCTACTTCTTCTAGTACTTCCTTTGATCCAAATTGTTGTAAGAATTGTCTGATTCTGCTATCAATTGCATTTTGAACTTCCTCTTCAGTGACATTGATAGAGTCTTTCTCGGCTTGTAATACCAGGGCTTTACGAATAAGCTGCCCTTCTAATATTTGACATGTTGTCGGAATAGTTACACCCTCTTGTCCTTGTGCCTGTCTTTTATAATCGGCAATGGCATTATCAATATCTGATCTTAAAATAAACTTGTCACCTACAGTGGCAATAATTTTATCGGCCAATACTTTTTTTGTTTGTGCTTTCGCAGAAAAACAAAACGACAACAACACTAGAGAAAAAACAACGCTAACTATTTTCATCAATACTATAATTAATGGGGTAAAGGTCTGATAGCTGGGGCATTATCCCAACTATCAAATCTTAATTATTTTATAAAGTACGTTTAACTTCTTCTTCTTCAAAAGCTTCAACGATATCACCTGGTTTCAAGTCACTGAAATTTTTGATTGTTAAACCACATTCCATGTTTGAAACAACATCTTTCACATCATCTTTGAAACGCTTCAAGCTACCTAATTCAGCTGCTTGACCTTCGCCTCTTGGGAATTCAACGATACCATCACGGATGATACGAATTTTACTGTTTCTGCTTAATTTACCATCTAACACAAAACAACCTGCAACGGTAGCCTTGTCAAATTTGTAAACCTCACGAACTTCCACATTCGCAACAATCTTTTCTTGAATTTTTGGTTCCAACATACCTTCCATCGCGCTCTTGATTTCGTCAATCGCGTTGTAGATGATAGAGTACATTTTAATCTCAACACCCTCGGTTTCTGCTAAGCGGTTTGCTTGCATACTAGGACGAACGTTAAAACCAATGATAATGGCATCAGATGCAGCAGAAAGTAATACGTCAGATTCAGAAATTTGACCTACTCCTTTTAATACTACTCTAATTGCAATTTCTTCGGTAGATAATTTTTGTAATGAATCGCTCAAGGCCTCCACAGAACCATCCACGTCACCTTTAATAATGATGTTAAGTTCTTTAAAGTTTCCTAAAGCCAAACGACGACCAATTTCATCTAATGTAATATGTTTTCTAGTTCTTAAACCTTGCTCTCTTAATAATTGAGCACGTTTAGTTGCTAATTCTTTTGCTTCTGCTTCATCATCATACACTTTGAACTTCTCACCCGCTTGAGGTGCACCATTCAAACCTAAGATAACTACTGGAGTTGACGGAGGTGCCACTTCGATACGTTGGTTACGCTCATTGAACATTGCTTTTACACGACCATAATGTTGGCCAGATAAAATCAAATCTCCTTGACGTAATGTTCCGTTTTGAACCAAGATAGTTGCAACATATCCACGGCCTTTATCCAAAGACGCTTCAATTACACTACCTGTTGCCTCACGGTTAGGATTTGCTTTCAAGTCTAAAATTTCAGACTCTAACAATACTTTCTCTAACAATGCATCTACATTTAAACCTTGTTTAGCAGATAATTCTTGGTTTTGGAATTTACCACCCCAAGCTTCTACTAAAATGTTCATTTGAGATAACTGCTCGTATATTTTTTGCGGTTGTGCACCGTCTTTATCAATTTTATTTACTGCAAAAATCATTGGCACATTCGCAGCTTGCGAGTGACTGATGGCTTCCTTAGTTTGAGGCATGACTGCATCATCTGCAGCAACTACGATAATTGCAATGTCTGTGATTTTAGCACCACGCGCACGCATTGCTGTAAAGGCTTCGTGACCTGGAGTATCCAAGAAAGTAATTGCTTTTCCGTTTGGCAATGTTACCTCGTATGCACCAATGTGCTGTGTGATACCACCGGCCTCACCTGCAACCACATTTGCGTTACGGATATAATCCAACAATGAAGTTTTACCGTGATCCACGTGACCCATGATAGTCACAATTGGAGGACGCTCTACTAAATTAGCTAGGTCTTCTGCTTCTTCTTCCTCATCCATTTCTTCAGCATCTTCTAATCCAACAAACTCAACTTCAAATCCAAACTCAGATGCAACTAATTCAATTACCTCCGCATCCAAACGTTGGTTGATTGACACCATGATACCCAAGTTCATACACTTGCTAATGATATCAGCAAAACTTACATCCATTAAACTTGATAATTCACTTACCGTAACAAATTCTGTTACTTGTAATTTGTTGTCTTCTCTTTGTTCGTTGTTTTCGTTTTCTGCAGCTTCTTCTCTTCTTTGACGACGATATTTGGATTTCATGCTCTTACCTCTACCACCTTGGCCAGATAATTTAGCTTGTGTTTCCTTAATCTTATCTTGAATTGCTTTTTGATCGATTTCTTTTTGCTCAGCAGTTTGAGGCATGTTTCTTCCACGTGCTCCACCGCCTTGACCTGGACGATTGTTAGGACGATTGCCTTGATAACCACCGCCGCCGCCTTGTGGACGATTGCCTTGGTAACCACCGCCACCACCTTGTGGACGATTGCCTTGATAACCACCGCCGCCTTGTACATTTCCACCACCTTGTTGACCTTGGCCTTGTGGACGATTACCTTGACCTTGAACTGGAATACGTTTACGTGTACGCTTTTCTTCCTGGCTTAAAGGCTTAGGACGGGTATCACTATTTATTGGTAAGTCAATCTTACCTAAGATTTTTGGACCTGTTAATTTATCCGCTTGAATATTAGTGATTTCTCCATGCACATTTTCTGGTGCAATTGAGTGATCCACTGGAGCAGCAGGAGCTGGTTTAGGTGCTTCCACTTTTGGAGCAGCTGCTTTTTTAGTTTCTGCTTTTGGTTTTTCCTCAGCTGCTGGCGCAGGAGTAGGTTCCACTTTTTTAGCAGCTTTTTTTGGACGTGTTGACGAGTCAATTAAAGACAGGTCAATTTTATTAATCACTTTTGGAGCTTCCACTTCTGGCACTTCCAATTTAACTGGAGCAGGCGCCTCTTCCTTAACCGGAGTTGGATTTGCAATCTCTGCAAACGCATCCACTTTCTTAACTTCAGGAGCAGCAGCTATAGGTGCTTCTACTTTCTTTACTTCAGCAACAGGCTCATCAGCCTTCTTTGCTTTGTCGCTAATTGCATTCTTTGGCAATTCAACATGATCCGCTTTATTTCTAGCGACTTTATCGCTTTGAAATTCAGCCTGCAAAGCATAATACTGCTCTTCAGATAATTTAGCTGTTGGCTTAAGGTCGTCTTTAGGAAAACCTTTCTTAGCCAAGAAATCAATGATGGTATCTTGACCCACATTGAATTCTTTAGCGGCTGCTAACAGTCTTGGTAGTTTCAATTCTGACATTCTGTTGTTTTTTGTCCCAGTTCATTCTTAAGATGACGCGGGACGAGTCACCTAATACAAATATACTTC
>CANFLP010000017.1 GCA_947447835.1 Bacteroidota bacterium | reverse complement strand
AGCTTACAATCTTATCTAAAATACTTAAGGCATCGCGCATACATCCTTCGCTCTTTTGAGCAATTAATTGCAATGCGTTTCTTTCAGCCTTAATATGTTCCTTGCCTATGATTTCTTCCAAATGAACAACGGTATCGTTAGAAGTAATACGTTTAAAATCAAAAATTTGACACCTACTTAAAATGGTAGGTAGAATTTTATGTTTTTCGGTTGTAGCTAAAATAAAGATGGCATAAGGTGGTGGTTCCTCTAAAGTTTTCAAAAATGCATTAAACGCACTTGCACTTAACATGTGGACCTCATCCACAATATACACTTTGTATTTACCAGCTTGAGGAGCAAATCGAACTTGTTCTACTAATGATCTTATATCGTCTACCGAGTTATTACTAGCAGCATCTAATTCGTGAATATTTAAACTAGCCCCTTTTTCAAAAGAGGTACAACTATCGCATTGGTTACATGCTTCTCCTTCCTTAGTAATATTCGTGCAGTTTATTGTTTTGGCTAAAATACGTGCACAGGTAGTTTTACCCACACCTCTAGGTCCACAAAACAAAAAGGCATGCGCCAAATGATTGTTTAAAATGGCATTCTTTAAGGTTGTCGTAATATGCGACTGACCCACAACTGTATTAAAGTTCTGAGGTCTATATTTTCTGGCTGAAACAACAAAATTATCCATAGTAGACGCGCAATATACACATTATCCCCTTAAAATTTAAGGCCGTTTTATACACATTATTGTGCATTGTATTCCATAATAGGATGGCGCTCAAATGGGTGCGCTTTAGTATCAAAAATATATCTGAATGTAACCATGCGGCGGCTAGGGTTTGCCCCCAAGCTTTTATAGATATTTACCATTTTAGGGTTCCAATCTGCAGCCCAACCCATTTCGTATTCGTTGTATTTTTTCACTTCCAATAATAATAGGTAGCTGGAGTAAATTAAAAAGCTATCAATACCCAAGGATTGGTATTTAGGAACGACGCCAAATGCTAGTCCAGTTAGTCGATTATTTTTCCCTTTCCATTTCATCCACAACAAATGCAATTTTTGTTTGATTCCCAATTTCCCATCAAAAAATTTAAAATATTGATTTACATCTGGAATATTAATAAACATAGCAATGGGCTCCTCCTTATAATAAGCAAACCAAACAACCCTTTCGTCCATAATAGGTTTTAGGGTTTTAAACAACTTCATAATTTGATCAAGTGTTATTGCTTTTGCTTCTCCGTGCTGTGCCCATGCCGAATTATATATGGTTACAAAATCTTGCGCATATTTTTCTAAATTCGATTTATCTAAATGCTTTGCGTGATAATCTGATTTTGATGTGAATTTTTCATAACGCTCTTTGAATCTAGGAGGTAGTTCATCAAAAATATTAAGGCAATAATAATATTGATTGTAATAATTTTGAAATCCGTAGTTGCTTAACAATTGTTCATAGTAATCTGGATTAAAAGACATCCCATACATAGGCTCCTTATTAAAGCCTTCGACCATTAATCCCCACCATTTATCTCTATCTCCAAAATTTATGGGACCGTCCATAGCTTCCATGCCATTTTGAGCCAACCAATGTTTTGCAGTATCAAATAACAAATTGGCAACAGGCTGTTCGTTGATACAATCAAAATAACCAACACAACCTACTGGATATTCCGTCCCTTTATTTTTATACTTGCTATAATAGAAAGCCGCAATGCGGCCAATGGTTTCGCCAGCATTGTTTTGGACAATCCATCTTTTTGCATCTCCGTCCTTAAATAGTTTATTTTTTTTGGGATCAAATACTTGTTCTACTTCATTGTCAAGTGGACGAATATAATTACTATTACTTGCGTTAACAGTGGCATTAAAATTAAGAAATTCTCTTACTAGCCCGGGTGTATTGATTGCTACCACTCTCATAGTTGCAAGTTAGAATTTTTTTAATACACTTAGTGCGAATAAGCCAGCCGTTTCGGTTCTTAATCGGGTAGGGCCTAAATGAATTGCCTTGTAGTTAACAGCTATTGCCTCATCAATTTCTTTAGGACTAAAATCACCTTCAGGTCCTATTAATAATATACAATCGTCTTCAGCCGCTATGGATTTAATATTTATTTTATCTGCAGGTTCACAGTGCGCGATTAGTTGCTGATGTGCTTGATGTGTTTTTAAAAAACTGCTAAATGACATGGGTTCTGCTAAAATAGGCAACCAAACTTGTTGACTTTGAATCATGGCAGATTGTACAATGTTTTGCATCCTGTCTGCTTTAAAGCGCTCGTGAATAGTGCGTTCACAAATAAGTGGCACAATGGTGTGTACGCCCATTTCGGTTGCCTTTTCAAATAACCATTCTAAGCGTGTTACATTTTTTAAAAGAGAAATACCTAACACCATTTTTTGAGTAGAAGGATTGATTACTTTTTTAGATGCAATATGTACTATTGAATTTTTCTTATTAGCTAGGGTAATGGTAGCTTCAAAAATTTGCCCCAGACCATTGGTTAAATCAATACGATCCCCTTCCTTCATTCTTAACACTTGCACACAATGCTTGCTAGTTTCCTCACTTAATGTGTAAGAAGATTGATTGCTAGTAACAAGGGGTTCGTAAAAATAGGGAACAGGCATGAGATAAGGATTAATCAGGATGGCATTATATTAGAAAGGCTGATCATCGTTTACACCTTCATCAAATTCGCCGCCGTTCATGCGGCTACCTTGTATAAAGAAACGTCCACCGTCTCCGCCTGCTGTAGGATCATTAAAGCTTGATGTAGGCTTAAAGTTATTTGGTAGGCCAGGCAATCCACCTGAATCTCCATCCCATTCCTCGAATCTTTGAATATCTAATCTTGCTCTTAATTTAACTAAATCCAAAGAACCGTTTCTGTGTTTAGCTATTCTAATATGCGTTTCACCTTGTGTACTTTCACCCATTTCATTGCTCATTACCTCGTAATATTCAGGACGATAAATAAACATAACCATATCGGCATCTTGCTCAATTGCACCAGATTCACGTAAGTCACTCAATTGAGGCATCTTACTTTCCTTTCTTGTTTCCACCGCACGGCTTAACTGAGATAATGCAATGATTGGAATTTGCAACTCTTTTGCCAAAGCTTTCAAACTTCGCGATATATTACTAATTTCTTGCTCACGATTGGTATTTCTATCACCCGATCCACTCATTAATTGTAAATAGTCAATAATGATAATTTTAACTTGGTGTTTGTTTACCAATCTTCTTGCCTTTGCTCTAAATTCAAAAATATTTAAAGCGGCAGTATCATCAATATAAATAGGAGCGGTCTCTAATTTTTTAATACCCTTACTATGTAATTGTTGGTATTCATAGTCTTCTAATTTACCACGTGAAATTTTCTCCATTTTAATTTCACTCTCTGCACTTAAAATCCTTTGCACTAACTGCGAAGCACTCATCTCCAAACTAAAAAAGCCAACAGCCTGTGGTTTAGTAGGATGTAATGCAGCATTACGTGCCAGGTTTAATGCGAATGCAGTTTTACCTACCGAAGGACGTGCTGCCAAAATAATTAAATCCGTTGGCTGCCATCCATAAGTGATTCTGTCTAATGAAGCAAATCCACTAGGTACACCAGATATTTCGTCTTTTTGTGTTCTTAATTTATCAATTTTATTTACCGCCTCGGCTAATGCATTTTGAATATCAACGAAATTCTTTTTCAAGTAATTGTTGGTGATATTAAACATCTTTGTTTCACTATCATCTAGCAAATCAAAAACGTCTGTACTGTCTTCATATGCATTGGCAATGACTTCTCCACTAATTCGTATTAATTCTCTTTGAATAAATTTCTGTAGTACAATTCTGGCATGCGCTTCAATATTTGCAGTTGAAACCACTACATTGGTTAGCTTAGAAATATAATAAGCACCACCCACCATGTCTAATTGTTCACGCTTTTTTAAAGCTTCTACCACCGTAAGCATGTCAATGGGTTGGTTGTCCATTTGCAAAGCCTGCATGGTAGTAAAAATCATTTGGTGTGCATCCGTGTAAAAGCACTCTGGTTTTAATATTTCTGTAACGGTATCAAAAGCACTTTTCTCCAATAAAATACCACCCAATACAGCTTCTTCCAACTCTTTTGCTTGAGGTGGAATTTTTCCATACATCATGGAGCTAATATCCACTGTTGAGCTCTTTTTGCGGTTTTTAGTATTGGTATTGATATTTGGAATAGACATATAATGAACGGTTTTCTTAATGCGAAAATCAGCCCTAAAATGGAGATCATGAAATTTATTTTCAAGTTTGGATATCCACAAATTGCTTCGTTGGCAATGCACATGATTTTGAGGTTATTCACCTGTTTTGCACCTCAAAATTGAGGTTATTCACTTAAGGGTAGACGGGGGGCCAAAAAATTGCTTATTTTTGAAGCCATACTTTAAAGTGCTTATATGACCATTAGTTACAATTGGCTGAGTGAATATTTACCTAAAACAATTAGTCCCGAACAATTATCTACTATATTGACTTCGATTGGATTAGAAGTGGAGTCCTTGGAGAAAATAGAAAATTTTAAAGGAGGATTAGCGGGATTGCTAGTTGGTGAAGTGGTGGAATTAAGCCAGCATCCTAATGCAGATAAATTAAAGTTAACCAAGGTTAATACTGGTGGCGAACGTCCTTTGAATATTGTTTGCGGAGCCAGCAATGTTGCTGTTGGCCAAAAAGTAGTTGTGGCAGTTGTAGGCACTACTATTTATCCAAAAAATGCCGAGGCGGGTATCACTATGAAGTTGGCTAAAATTAGAGGCGAAGAAAGTGAAGGCATGATATGTGCCGAAGATGAAATTGGGGTGAGTGAAGATCATGGAGGTATTATTGTATTAGATCCAAGTATTAATGTTGGTACGCCTGTTTCAGCTTTGTACGAATATTATCAAGACTATGTTTACGAAATAGGACTGACTCCAAATAGAATGGATGCCATGAGTCATTATGGTGTTGCAAAAGATGTATGTGCATATTTATCTTATCACGAAGCGCCAACATCGGCAGTAAGTCCATTTACCCAACAATCTAGCAAAGACAGTGCTGTAAAGCCGTTCAAGGTAGTGATTGAGGATCAAAAAGCTTGTGCACGTTATAGTGGTTTAGTAATTGAAGGAGTAGAGGTAAAGGCATCGCCTAGTTGGCTAAAGAATCGTTTACAAGCTATTGGAGTGCGTTCAATTAATAATATTGTAGATATTACAAATTATATTTTACACGAAACGGGTCAGCCATTGCATGCATTTGATGCTGATCAAATTAAGGATGCAACCATAGTGGTTAAAAAATATCCAGCAGGTAGTTTGTTTGTAACCTTGGATGGTACGGAAAGAAAATTAACGGCTAACGATTTAATGATTAGTGATACCGAAAAGCCATTATGTATTGCTGGAGTTTTTGGAGGATTAAAAAGCGGTGTATCTGCTAATACTAATAAATTATTTTTAGAAAGTGCTTGGTTTGAAAATATACATGTACGTAAAACATCTTTACACCATGGCCTTAGAACCGACGCTGCAACTCGCTTTGAAAAAGGAGTGGATATTGCTGGCACTGTAAATGTGCTAGAGCGTGCCGCGCAATTAATTCAAGAAATAGCTGGAGGCAAGTGTAGTGAAGTGGTAGATATTTATCCAAATCCTGCAACTAAAACTACAGTAGTATTAACTTATGCTTATTTGAAAAAATTGAGTGGTAAAGTTTATCCTGCCGAAAAAGTAAAAACAATATTAACCAGCTTAGGTTTTGATTTAATAAAAGAAACTGCTGAAAGCATTGAAGTTGCTGTGCCTTATCATAAACCTGATATTAGCTTGCCTGCTGATTTAGTGGAAGAAGTATTGAGAATAGATGGATTGGATAATATAGAAATTCCTAGTTCAATTACAATGAGTCCTTCGATTGATCCATTGGAGCAAAAAGAAAAGTTCAAAGAAAAAATTGCCAACTATTTAGTAGGTCGTGGTTTCACCGAAATATTAACTAACTCCATTACCAATAGTGCTTACTTTAGTGAAGAAGTGTTAGAGCATGCTGTAAAAATGTTAAATAATTTAAGTGCTGAATTGGACGTAATGCGTCCGAGTATGTTAGAGACGGGATTAGAAACGATTGCTTATAATTTAAACAGACAAAACAATGCTATTTCCTTTTTTGAAATAGGAAAGGTATACGGCAAATCTAATGCAGGAAAATATTATGAAGCCGAGCAATTAGCTATATATATTTCGGGTAAACAACAAACTGATGGATGGAGAACCAAAGGAGTTGACCAGGATTATTTTGTTGCAAAAGGAACTGCACAATCTGTTTTAGATTTATTAGGGATACAAGGTGTACAATTAAAAGTGGCAACCAATGGATTAACGGAATTTGTGTGGAATAAAAAGACAATTGGTCAGCTAGAAATGATGGGTACTAAAAAGCTACAAGCCTTTGGTATCAAGCAACCTGTCTATTATGTTAATTTTGATCTAGCCTCTTTATTAAATGCCTACCAAAGTAAAAAAGTAGTCTACAAAGAGGTTTCAAAATATCCTTCTATTGAAAGAGATTTAGCATTGGTAATTGATAAATCAACTCCTTACGAATCAATTCAGTCAAGCATTAGCGAAGCTAAATTAGCTGCCTTAAAAGAGACAAGGGTATTTGATATTTTTGAAAGCGAAAAATTAGGTCAAGGGAAAAAATCTGTAGCCATTAATTTTGTTTTTAATGCGCTAGATAAAACCCTGACCGATGTTGAAATAGACGAGATGATGAAAAAACTAATTCAGTTATTTGAAAAAAACATACAAGCTGAAATTAGAAAATAACTATATTCAATTATCAATACAAATATTATCCAATAATGGTTGATTTAAATAATTCCATAGCACAATTGCAAGAAAAGCTTTCGGCTTTATTAAAGCAGTATGCGCATTTGGAAAAAGAGAATCAACATTTAAAAGCAACCGTTGCACAACAAATAGGGGTTCAACAGGATTTGGAAGCTAAGGTATTACAAGGGCAGGCACAACTGACTGCAGCGCAAATGAGCCAAGGCGCATCCATGGATCCAGCAGAAAAAGCAATATTGGTAAAAAAGATTGACCAATACATTAAAGAAATTGATAACAGCATTAACAATTTGAATCCTTAAATATATAAGATGTCTGCAGAGCAAAGCAATGCTACCGAAATGATCCCTGTTAATATTACGATTGCCGATCGTACTTATAGGGTAAGGATTGCCCCTAAGGACGAGGAGGCGGTTCGTAAGACAGCAGCCATCATTAACCAGAAAATGGTTGAGTTCAAAAATCTATATGCAGGGAAGGATATGCAGGACTACATATCGATGGTCCTATTGTGGTTCACCACCGAGCAACAGTCCAATGGTCAGAATCTATACGAGCTAGAAAACCTTCAAAATCAAATAGATAGCCTAACTGCTAGTATTGAAAAGGCGGTTTCTGGGAACTAATTGACATGTCTGGGACCATTTTACACCAAAGATTCCATTATTTCTTTATCTTCGTAGCTGAACCTTTGACGCATTATATTAAATCGTAATGGATTGTCTTGCAGTATAGATTATAAACGAAGCTTGCTTAGATGACTATCAGCGTATTAGCTATAATATTTCAGAACGAAAAGGGGCAGTATGATTTTTTTTAAACAACAAGATTTTAAAAATGGACCAATCAATATTATTGATCATCATAGGAGCGTCTTCGCTAGCTGGCGGACTCCTAATTGGCAAATTAGTATTTGCCCGTAATACCAAAAAACAAGTAGAAGATGCTGAGTCTCAAGCAGCAAGCATTTTAAAGGAAGCTGAATTAAGAGCAGAAACTGTAAAGAAAGAAAAGCAGTTAGAAGCTAAAGAACGCTTTGTACAATTAAAAGCCGATCACGATCGTGAAATTTTAGAGCGCAACAAAAAAATAGGGGAAGCTGAAAATAGAATTAAGCAAAACGAATTGAATATCAATTCGAAAGTAGCTGCTTTGGATAAACAAATCAAAGACAACGATGTAATCAAAGAAAAATTAAATCGTGAGATTGATTTAGTGAATGTGAAGCGTACAGAATTAGAAAAGCACCAAGAGGAGCATATTCGTCGTTTAGAGAAGATTGCTAATTTAAGTGCCGAAGATGCAAAGCAACAATTAATTGAAAGCCTTAAGAACGAAGCACAAACTCAGGCTTTGGCTTTACAACAAGATATTATTGAGGATGCTAAACAAAAGGCAAACAAGGAAGCAAGAAAAATCATTATTCAATCTATCCAACGTACTGCAGCGGAAGTTGCCATTGAAAATACAGTAACTGTATTTAACTTGGAATCAGATGAAATGAAAGGTCAAATCATTGGACGTGAGGGTCGTAACATCCGTGCCATTGAAGCTGCAACTGGAGTTGACTTAATTGTAGATGATACACCAGAAGCTATCTTATTATCTTCATTCGATCCATTACGTCGTGAAATTGCACGTTTGTCTTTACAACGTTTAGTTGCTGACGGTCGTATTCACCCTGCTCGTATCGAGGAAGTAGTTGAAAAAACACGTCGTCAATTAGAAGAGCAAATTGTAGAAATTGGAGAGCGTACGGTAATTGAATTAGGTATCCATGGTTTACACAAGGAGCTTATTCGTATCGTAGGTAAAATGCGTTTCCGTAGTTCTTATGGTCAAAACTTATTAATGCACTCACGTGAAACTGCTAACTTATGTGGTATCATGGCAGCTGAATTAGGAATGAATCCTAAATTGGCTAAGAGAGCAGGTTTACTGCACGATATTGGCAAGGTGCCAGACGAGGAGACAGAATTGAGCCACGCATTATTAGGGGCTAAATTAGCCGAAAAATACGGTGAAAACCCAGCGGTAGTAAATGCCATTGGTGCCCACCACGATGAAATGGAAATGCAATATGTAATTTCTCCAATTATCCAGGCTTGTGATGCTATTAGCGGTGCAAGACCGGGTGCTAGAAGAGAAATTATGCAACAATACATTCAAAGAATCAAGGATTTGGAGAATTTGGCTATGAACTACCAAGGGGTAGAGAAGGCTTATGCTATCCAAGCTGGACGTGAATTGAGGGTAATTGTTGAGGCAGAAAAAGTAACCGACCAGTCTTCGGACCAGTTGAGCTTTGAAATTGCACAAAAAATACAGACCGAAATGACCTATCCTGGTCAAATTAAGGTGACAGTTATCCGTGAAAAGAGAGCTGTAAACATTGCGAGATAGACTTAAAATGGCCTAAAAAGCTAGGAATTTAATATTTGGTTGAAATAATTTGGATAATAGCAAGGGTAACCCTACCTTTGCCGTCCGCAAAAAACAAGAATTATGAGCGAAGCAGTAAAGTTCGTACACGAGCAATTGACAGCAAAAAAAGACTACCCAGCATTTAAAGCTGGTGATAATATTACCGTAAACTACAAGATTGTAGAGGGTGGTAAAGAGCGTATCCAAAGTTTCCGTGGTGATGTAATCAAAACACAAGGAAACGGGGCTACAGCATCTTTTACTGTTCGTAAAATCTCTGATGGTGTAGGTGTAGAGCGTTTATTCCCTTTCTTATCTCCAAACATCGATGGTATCGTGTTGAATAAGTCTGGTAAAGTACGTCGTGCTAAATTGTACTACTTACGCGACAGAAGCGGTAAGAGCGCACGTATCAAGGAAAAAAGATTCTAGTATTCAAAAGGTTTCGACCTTATTGATTCAATTCATATTCAACGGATTCCGAGCATATCGGGATCCGTTTTTATTTAACTTATAATTCGCTTAATTCAGGAATATTTGAAGTTTCTGTTTTATAATTACCTTACCTTTAATATTCTAAATTTAACATTATGGGCAACTTAGGATTTCAAGAATTATTAATCATTGGCGTAGTAATTTTAGTAATGTTTGGCGGAAGAAAAATCCCTGAATTCATGAAAGGATTAGGTAAGGGTATCCGTGAATTCAACGATGCTAAAAACAATGTGAAGAAAGAATTAGAAGACGGTATCAATGAAAAAGACGAAAAAGCTGCAAAGTAGTTTTTAGTTATTTCTTTTATATTTCTTTATCATTTAACACTTAGCCTTTGTTTCGTTTTACTACAATCAAAGACTACCATGCTTCATTATTAGCTGGTGAGACGTCTTGTATCCAAGCTGTTGATTTTTTCTTGGATCAAATCAATCAGCATCAACACTTAAATTCTTTTTTAGAAGTTTTTTCGGAGGAGGCAAAGTTGCGCGCCATTGAATTAGATGGAATACGTGCCGCTGGAAATCCTATGGGGAAACTACATGGTGTGGTTGTGGGTATTAAAGATGTATTATGTTATGATGGACATAAAGTAAGTGCTGCTTCTAAAATTTTAGAAAATTACACAGCCGTTTATTCTGCAACTGCAATTCAAAAATTATTAGATCAAGGTGCTATCATTATTGGTAGACAAAACTGTGATGAGTTTGCAATGGGAAGTAGTAATGAAAATTCTGCCTACGGCCCTGTTAAAAACGCATTAGACAATCAGCGTGTGCCAGGAGGTTCATCGGGAGGATCGGCTGTATCAATACAAGCCAATCTTTGTATGGTGAGTTTGGGCTCTGATACTGGTGGTTCTGTTCGTCAGCCTGCCGATTTTTGCGGGGTGATTGGGTTAAAGCCTAGTTATGGACGCATTTCAAGATATGGTTTAATTGCTTATGCTTCTTCCTTTGATCAGATTGGTATATTTTCTCATACTGTAGCGGATGCAGCATTGGTATTAGAAGTAATTGCTGGTGCAGATAATTTTGATAGTACCGTCTCTTCAAAAGAGGTTCCAAATTATACAGAAAAGATTGCCGAAAATAAACTGTCTAAAAAAATAGCATATTTTAAAGAGACTTTATCGCATCCTGGATTAGATCCTGAAATCAAAAAACAAACTGAGGATTACTTAGCATCATTGGTAGCCCAAGGGTATACCGTAGAAGCCATTGACTTTAGTTTGCTTTCTTATTTGGTACCTACTTATTATGTATTAACTACAGCCGAAGCCTCAAGTAATTTATCTCGTTTTGATGGCATTAAGTTTGGTCATCGTACACATGATAAAATTGAAGACCTAACCGATTTATACAAGAAGTCAAGAACCGAAGGTTTTGGTGAAGAAGTACAACGTAGAATTTTATTGGGGACTTTTGTATTAAGTGCTGGGTACTTTGATGCTTACTTTACCAAGGCCCAACAAGTGCGTCAACAATTAGTAAACCTAACTAAGGATTTGTTTACCAAATATGACATTTTGGTTTCACCAACCGTTCCAAGTCCTGCTTTTAAGTTGGGTGAAAATAATCATTCTGCAACTGAAATGTTTTTAGCAGATATCTATACTGTGTATGCTAATTTAGTTGGCATACCGGCAATCTCTCTTCCATTGTTTAAACATAGTAATGGTATGCCATTTGGTTTACAAGTAATGTGCGATTCTTTTAATGAGACTATTTTATTGCAATGCGCAACACAAATGATGGATTCAAAATAATTATTGAATGCGTCATTATCCCACTTTATATTTTCGAATTCAACTTAAGGTTTGTATTTGTTTGCTAATTATATTGTTGCATTCTAGGACCATGGCTCAATCAAAACAAGTTAATAGCGATAGCCTTCCTGATCATAGCATTGGCTTCTCAAGTTTATTTAAAGTAAGTCCTACAGGCGATAAAAATAAGCCATTCCAATTCCAATTAAATCCTAAGGCGGTTAGCTTTATCCAATCTTATATGGATAAGCAAGGACCCGAGTTAATGCGCATGAAAACATGGGCTAAGCCTTATTTTAATTTATATGATGTCATTCTGACCAAAAATGGTATTCCAGTGGAGCTAAAGTATTTAAGTGTCATCGAAAGTCATTTAAGCTCAGATTTAACTTCATGGGCGGGCGCAGTTGGTCCTTGGCAAATTATGCCCGAGGAAGCAACAAGATTAGGTCTTAAATTAACGCCTAACGATGAGCGTACCGATTATTATAAAAGCACTCAAGCTGCAGCCACAATATTAAAAGAATTGTATACTGAATTTGGCGACTGGTTACTAGTGGTAGCTGCGTATAATGGTGGAGCGGGCAGGTTAAGGCAGGCGATTAAGAAAAAAGGAACCAAGGACTTTTGGCAACTGCAATATGAGTTACCATTAGAAACCCGTAATCATGTTAAAAAGTTTATTGCTACGCATTATGTCTTTGAGGAGGATGCGCATGCATCCGATGAAAGCGGCAAAGTAAGTGCATCCGATGAAAGCGGCAACAAGGGTGGCTCTGTTTTGTTACAAACTAATTTAAAAGAAGTAATAGTAAGTGGCAGGTATCGAATTGCCATCATTGGGCAATACTTAAATATCGACTTAAAAGAGTTATCTATATTGAATCCTAAATTTGACCAAACGGTGTCAAGTGGAAAAAGCTATGCACTAAAATTGCCTATAGGTATGCTTGAAAAATTTGAGGCCCATAAAAATGATATTTTACAGGCCTCTTTACAATCTTTATATTCGATTAAGGAATAGACTTACTTAAAAGTCATCATCGTCAAATTCATCCTTATCATCAAACAAGTCGTCATCGTCTAGGTTTAAGTCATCATCTAATCCTAAATCATCTTCATCATCTCCTTTCTTTCCTTTACCCGCTTTTTTAGTCGCTTTCTTGGGTATGTCAAATTCTTCAAAGTCAGGATCCCAACTATCATCTTCTTCTGCTTTTCCCCAATCATCTACTTCGTCATCCTCTGAGTCATCGTCAGCATCAGATGCATTCGCATCTTCTTCTTCTAAATCATCGTCGTCTACTACCTTTTTTTTAGTAGCTGATTTACTTACTTTTTCCGCTGGATCTAAATCGGTTTTTTTAGCCGGGGACTTTTTTTCCTTAGTTGTTTTTACTGCCATAGTTCATTCAAAATTACAATGTAAAATTTCAACCATTTTTTTTATTTGCCAAATAAAAAAGGACTTTTTTTTATGATTTATATGTTGTAAAAAAGTCCTTTTATTTAAAATTAAAGATGTATAATTTGATCTCTACCTGGTCCGTTAGAAACAAACTTTACCGGAACACCTAAATAAGTATTTATATATTCAATATATGATTTCATTGTTGCAGGCAACTCATTTTCGTTTTTCATTTGAGTAGAGTCCAGGTTCCAACCTTGCATTGTTTTCCAAATAGGGGTTACAGGTGTTCCAACTAATTGAAAAGGAACATAATCTATTTGCTTGCCTTCCATTTCGTAAGCAACACCTAGGTCTAATGTTTCAAATGAATCCAAGATATCGGCCTTAGTCATGATAATTTGTGTTACACCATTAATCATGCAGGTATATTTCAGGGCTACTAAGTCAATCCAGCCACATCTACGTGGTCTTCCTGTTGTTGCACCAAACTCACTTCCTATTTTTCTTAACTCTTCACCTTTTGCATCATGCAATTCAGTAGGGAAGGGACCGCTTCCAACACGAGTACAATACGCTTTAGAAATGCCAAATACTTCACCAATTTGTTTTGGAGAAATACCCAAGCCTGTACAAACCCCAGCAGAAATAGTGTTGCTTGATGTTACAAATGGGAAGGTTCCAAAATCAATATCCAACATTGATCCTTGTGCACCTTCGGCCAATACTTTTTTTCCTTTTGAAATTTGATCATTAATAAAGTATTCGCAGTTAATGATATTCAAAGTCTTTAAAAATTCGATTGCTTCAAAAAACTCGGATTCCATTTCACTGATATCCTCATTAAAATTATAGCTATCTAAAATTTTCTGATGCTTCATTCTTAAGGCAATATACTTGCTAATGAATTTCTTGTCTAATAAGTCTCCCACTCTCAAAGCGTTTCTGCCGGTCTTATCCATGTAAGCTGGTCCAATACCTTTTAAAGTAGAACCAATTTTTGCTTCCCCCTTTGATAATTCTGATGCTTTGTCTAATGCACGGTGACTAGGGATAATAATATTTGTTCGCTCAGAGATAAATAAATTCTTTTTTACATCCACTCCCATGGTTGCAACTGCATCACATTCTTTTTTTAATGTTACAGGATCTAGAACAACGCCGTTTCCGATGATATTTATTTTGTCTTGGTGAAAAATACCAGAAGGGATTTGGTGTAACACCATTTTTGTTCCATTTACGTACAATGTATGTCCTGCATTTGGTCCGCCTTGGAACCTTGCAATGATATCATACTTTGGAGCAAAATAATCTACGATTTTTCCCTTTCCTTCGTCACCCCACTGAAGTCCTAATATTACGTCTACCATGATTTATTGTTTGAGGACACAAAAATAAGTCTAGAATGTAGGATTACCTATTTATCAGAACATAAATACTTATATAAATACGATGAACTTTTACACAGTCTCTGTGTCGAATCTGTTAACTTGTTGAATACCATTTAGGGATTTAATTCTATCCACTAAACTTTCCAATTCGTCCTTGTCGTGTACATATACTTTAATAGTTCCTTGAAAAAGACCATCTTTTGATTCAATGGTTAGGGCAGCGATGTTAATTTTCAAATCACCACTAATAATATTGGTTATTTTGTTTACAACGCCTACATCATCCAAGCCAATAATACTAAGGCCCGTTAGGAATGAAATCTCCTTATTTTTAGCCCATTTGGTTTTTACCACTCTATGGCCATAATTAGCTAGTAATTGAGTAGCATTCGGGCAGGTTGTTCTATGTATCATTAGTCCTTTTCCAGTACTTACAAATCCAAATACATCGTCACCAGGAATCGGATTGCAACATTTAGCTAATGCATACTGAATTTGATCGCTTGATTCACCAAAAATAATAAGCTCGGAATCTTTTTTAGGAATCGACCTAGTAACATTATGGTCATGTGGTTGTTCAACATGCGTCACAATTGGCCTAGGCGCTTCTATTTTGTCTCCAAGTACTTGGAATAATTTAAGTTCTTTTAAATCGATTGACTTTGTAGCAATGCGATATAGTAAATCAAGTTGACTATTTAATTTATAATAGTTCATCACTTGGTCAATATTGTGGGGATTGTATACAGCACCTATTCCCTCTAACTTTCTTTGTAATGTATATTTAC
Organism: Bacteroidota bacterium; assembly: GCA_947447835.1. GTDB lineage: Bacteria > Bacteroidota > Bacteroidia > Chitinophagales > Chitinophagaceae > Sediminibacterium. The sequence goes on along the minus strand of CANFLP010000017.1, from coordinate 6,973 downwards.
CTTCCTCTGCAATTACTTTCTTTTCTTCCCTAAGCGCATCCTTAATACTGTTTTTTGCTTTGGCTGTAACCACACTGTTTAGCCAATCTTCAGAAGGCTTTTGTTTGTTACTAGTGATGATTTCAATTTGATCACCACTACGTAGCTTATGGCTAATAGGAACCAATTTGTGATTTACTTTGGCGCCAATACATTTTGATCCAATGGCAGTATGTATATAAAAAGCAAAGTCTAAAGCCGAACTATTGGTGGGCAACATTTTAACTTCTCCCTTGGGTGTATACACATATATTTCTTCAGCTAAAAAAGAGGTTTTAAAATCTTGTAAAAAATCAATACCGCCTTCGTCTTGGTTGCCAAGGGCTTCTCTTATTTGCATAAACCATTGGTCAAATCTATCCTCGCTTTGTGAACCTTCTTTGTATTTAAAATGTGCTGCTAAACCTTTCTCCGCAATTTCATTCATTCTTTTAGTTCGAATTTGCAATTCCACCCATTTACCTTGAGGCCCCATTACTGTTGTATGCAGTGCCTCGTATCCATTACTCTTAGGGTTACTTAACCAGTCTCTTAAACGTTCAGGTGATGGAAGATATTCGTCGGTAACCAATGAGTATACTTTCCAACAATCTTCTTTTTCCCTTTCAATTGGAGAGTCCAATATTACTCTGATTGCGAATAAGTCATATACTTCCTCAAAACTTACTCCCTTCTTTTTTATCTTATTCCAAATAGAGTGTATGCTTTTTGGTCGACCATATATTTCAAAATCTAAACCAGTAAGGGTTAATTTTTCTTTTAATGGACGAATAAATTCATTGATATATTTTGTACGTTCTCTTTTTGTCTCTGCTAATTTTTTAGCGATCTCTTTATAAGTATCCGCCTCCAAATATTTCATGGACAAGTCTTCCAACTCTGTCTTGATACTGTACAATCCCATTCTATGTGCCAATGGAGCGTAAACCCAAATAGTTTCTGAAGCAATCTTTAATTGTTTTTCCTGCTTCATGGAATCCATGGTACGCATATTGTGTAAGCGGTCAGCCAATTTTATCAGGATTACTCTAGGGTCATCGGTAAGCGTTAATAAAATCTTTTTAAAATTCTCGGCTTGTTGGCTACTATTCGTATCCATTACCGATGAAATTTTTGTTAATCCATCTACAATTTTTGCAATCTCATTTCCAAATTCTCCTTTTATATCATCTAGGGTAATGTCGGTGTCTTCCACTGTATCGTGAAGCAGTGCGCAAATAGTACTTCTTACGCCCAATCCAATTTCCTCTACACAAATCATGGCTACTGCAATAGGATGAAATATATAGGGCTCACCACTTTTTCTGCGCATGGTTTTATGTGCATTGGTAGCCATCTCAAAAGCAGCTCTTAATAATTCCTTATCACCTTTTTTAATTTTAGGTCTTAAGGCACGTAAAAGGGCTCGATAGTGACGAACAATTTCTTTATTTTCTTGTTCTTCAGTTAAATTGTATTGACTTACAACTGCAGGTTTGATATCGTCCTCGTATATATCCATTCACTACGAAAATACGTAAAAGCCACAGGATTTTTACAAACAACACACAGATAATGTAACTTTGACCTCCTATGTCTTCAACAACGCCTAAATCCATATTTAAAGGGTCCATTTTAAAAAGAGTTTTTTCTTTTGTAAAACCATATCGATTTATTTTTTGGAGCAATGTAGTATTATCTATTGTTTTAGCATTTGCTACCCCTGTAAGACCTTATTTAGTTCAAGCCACTGTGAATTTGGCAATAGGAAAGATAGTGGCATTGCCTGTTTGGTTAAAATGGTTTATTCCTGCTGGCGCGTTTGGCGATGTAACTAAATTGATTTTAGCCATCAGTATGTTTCAGGTTGCGTTTATTATGTTAGAGACCTTAATGCGCTTTTTTTTTACATTTGGAATGGCATGGTTGGGTCAGCAAGTAATTAGAGATTTGCGCAATAAAGTATACGATAAAATTATGCATTGGGAGATGCGTCAATTTGATCAAACACCAATAGGCACTTTAACTACCCGAACTATTAATGATATTGAAAGTATTAACGATATTTTCTCGGATGGGTTAATTCCTATTTTGGCAGACTTACTTACAATTATAGTTACACTTACAACCATGTTTGTAATTAACTGGAAGTTGACACTGATTTGTTTGATACCTTTTCCCATTATGTTGGTAGCTACTTATTTTTTTAAGGAAAGTGTCAATAAAAGTTTTATACAAGTGCGTAATGCAGTAGCTGCGTTAAACGCATTCGTGCAAGAACATATTTCTGGAATGCAAGTGGTACAAGTTTTTGCTGCGGAAGAAAAGGAAATGGAAAAATTTACTAAAATTAACGAACAACATAAGTTGGCTAATATTAAAGCCATTTTTGCTTATTCGGTATTCTTTCCTGTAGTGGAGGTTGTGTTGGCATTGGGTATTGGTTTAATAGTTTGGTGGGTGGCAGGACAATCCTTAGACGCAGGAATGTTGGTAGCATTTATTTTATTTTTAAATCAAATTTTTAGACCATTACGCATGATTGCAGATAAGTTTAATGTACTGCAAATGGGTATGGTAGCGGCCGAGCGCGTTTTTAAAGTATTAGATAATGAAGATGTGACCATAAATGATGGAACTTATGCTCCTGCACATATCAATGGTAAGATTGAATTTAACAATGTGCAGTTTGCTTATCAGGAACCTAATTGGGTTTTAAAGGGAATTGATTTTAAGGTAGAAGCTGGGCAAACCGTTGCATTAGTGGGACATACAGGAAGTGGTAAAACATCAATCATAAGTATATTAAATCGTTTATATCCCTATCAGTCAGGTGCAATTTTGTTAGATGATCATCCAATTGAAACTTATTCTTTGGATCGTCTGCGTGCATCAGTAGGAGTCGTATTACAGGATGTATTTTTATTTTCAGGATCAGTATATGACAATATCACTTTGCGCAATCCAACAATTTCTAAAGAACAAGTTCATGAAGCTGCAAAAATGATTGGCATGCATGATTTTATTATGAGACTTCCAGGTAATTATGATTATCAAGTAATGGAAAGAGGGGCTACTTTAAGTTTGGGTCAAAGACAGTTGCTAAGTTTTATCCGTGCGCTTTTATACAATCCATCTATTTTGATTTTAGATGAAGCCACTTCTTCTATTGATACCGAAAGCGAACAACTAATTGAACGCGCCATTGATACCTTGATAAAAGGAAGAACCTCCATTGTGATAGCACACCGCTTATCAACCATCAGAAAAGCCAATAAAATCATTGTTTTGGATAAGGGTGAGATCAAAGAAATGGGCACCCATAATGAGCTATTGCAATTAGGTGGTTTTTACGCAACCCTGACCGAAATGCAATTTGCACAAATAAAACAAGCACAAAAATCTTAAATCACTGATTATCAGTACTTTATTTTTGAATATTTTTTTATAATTGCCTTAAGATTCTATTAAAAATTGCTCATTTTCAGGTGCTTTATTCCTATCTTTGCCGCAAATTTTGAGAGCATCATGTCTTTTTTACGTATAAAAACTTTATTGGTAGCGAGTTTCAGCTTTTTGGCAATGGCAATTTCAAATCCATTGTTAGCTAGTGAGAATGTAGTGAATTTGGATTCAAATACAGTTGCGCATGATACTGCAAGTCAAGTAGCTAGTGCCGAAACGCATAATGCAACTGCTTCACACGAAGAGAAAGCATTTAACGTTACAGAAACAATTTTAGAACATATTAAGGATGATCATAGCTGGCATTTATGGGGTCATCTTACAGTGGCTTTACCTGTGATTTTAAAAACATCTCAAGGGTTCGATGTTTTTTCTTCAGCTAAATTGGTAGACGAAAACCACGAGCCAATTGTTTACACAGGGAAATTTGATTACAAATTAGTTGAAGGCAAATTAAAGATTGTAAATAAGCAAGGTGCAGTTGATGAAGAAGCTAATAAGCATTTAATAGACATTTCTATAACAAAGAATGTGGCTAGTTTATTTGTATCTGTATTCATCATTTTATTTATTTTCTTAAATGCAGCAGCTTCTTATAAGAAAACGGGGGTAACATCTGCGCCAAAAGGGTTGCAATCTTTCATGGAGCCAATTGTTTTATTTGTAAGAGACGATTTAGCTATTCCTAATATTGGTAAAAAGAAGTATGCTAAGTTCATGCCATTCTTATTGACTGTATTCTTTTTAATCTTAACGAATAACTTTTTAGGATTAATTCCTTTCTTCCCAGGTGGTGCCAACGTGAGTGGAAATATTGCTTTCACAATGATGTTAGCGGTTTGTGTGTTTGTTGTTGTGAATTTAAGCGCTAACAAAAATTATTGGCAACATATTTTCTGGATGCCAGGCATGCACTGGAGTATGAAGTTATTCTTAGCACCAATTGAATTAATTGGTGTATTCACTAAGCCTATTTCTTTAATGATTCGTTTATTCGCGAACATTACTGCTGGACACATTCTAGTATTAAGTTTGATTTGTATCATTTTTATATTCAAGACGATTTTTGCTTCTGCTATTGCAGTTCCATTTGCAGTTTTCATTGGTATGATTGAATGTTTGGTTGCTTTCTTGCAAGCATACATTTTTACCATGTTAACAGCTATGTATATTGGTATGGCTAACGAAGAACATCATCATGAACATGCAGATGCTGCTCATCACTAAAATAATTATAAACGCTTTTTTCAATAACAATTAAAATTTAAAAAAATGGTAGGAAGTATTGCTGCAATTGGCGCTGGATTAGCTGCTATCGGTGCTGGAATTGGTATCGGTCAGATTGGTAAAGGTGCTGTTGAAGGTATTTCTCGTCAGCCAGAAGCTGCGAACGATATCCGTTCAAGTATGATTGTTGCTGCTGCATTCGTTGAGGCCGTTGCCTTGTTTGCTGTGGTTGTTGCCTTATTAGGTAACGGATAATCAAACTTGGATATCCAAGAAATTAAATAGGCCCTAGCACAGGGCGATGGGCCTATTTTAACTTTGAATTTATTAATTAAGATAAACGAATCTTATGTTCATATTAGAAATTAACCCATTAGTATTACCAGACATCGGATTGGTGTTTTGGAATACGATTGCGTTTTTAATTTTATTGGTGGTTCTTGGTAAGTTTGCCTGGAAGCCAATGTTAAAAGCAATTGCCGATCGTGAGAGCGGTATTGAAGAAGCATTGTTACGTGCCGATAAAATGAAAGCTGAAATTGCTGCAATGCAAAATGAGAATGAAGCATTATTAGCAAAAGCGCGTGAAGAAAGAGCAACATTAATTAAGGAAGCAAAAGAAGCTTCTGATAAAATGGTTGCAGATGCAAAAGAAAAAGCGAAGTCGGAATACGATAGAATTTTAGCGGATGCACAATTAGCAATTACGCAACAAAAAAATGCAGCTATCACTGAAGTAAAAAATCAGGTAGGCACATTGGTTATTGAAGTAGCTGAAAAAGTATTAAGAAAGGAATTGTCTAACAAGGCAGATCAAGAATCTTATATTAAGCAATTAGCAGACGGGGTTAAATTAAATTAATAAAAATGTCGAACGCACGTTTAGCAGGTAGATACGCAAAAAGCTTACTAGGGCTTGCTCAAGAGCAAGGTCAATTGGAAGCGGTATATGCAGACATGAAGTATGTGCATGCCGTTTGTGAGGCAAGTCGCGAGTTTGTGAATTTGTTACGCAGTCCAATTATTAATGCAGATCAAAAAAATAGCATCATTGGTGCTGTTACTAAAGATAAGGTGAGCTTGTTAACGAATTCATTTACTGTTTTGTTGGTTAAAAAAGGTCGTGAAAGTGATTTACCTGAAATGGCAACTGCTTTTATTGAACAATACAACGAAATAAAAGGGATTCATCAAGTTACATTGACTACTGCAGTTGAAGTAAGTGATGATTTGAAAAAATCAATTGAAAATAAAGTTAAAGCAGAAAACAATTTCGCTACAGTTGAATTAACAACTAAAACAGACGCAAGTTTGATTGGTGGATTTGTATTAGAGTTCAATAACAATTTATTGGATGCTAGTATCGCTAGAGACTTAAAAGATATTAAGAGACAATTTATGAACAACCAGTTCGTAGGTAAAATATAATAATCATATAATTAAAATAAACAGTTATGGTGGATATTAAACCAGATGAAATTTCAGCCATCTTAAGACAGCAATTAAGCAACTTTAATGCTTCTGCAGATTTGGAAGAAGTGGGTACCGTATTACAAGTGGGTGATGGTATTGCCCGTGTGTATGGTTTAAATGGCGTTAGTAGTGGTGAGCTTGTAGAGTTTGAAAACGGCGTTAAAGCTATTGCATTAAACTTGGAAGAAGACAATGTGGGTGTGGTATTGATGGGTGATAGCAAAGGCATTAAAGAAGGTAACAAAGTAAAAAGAACAGGTCAAATCGCTTCTATTAAAGTAGGAGATGGTTTAGTAGGCCGTGTTATTAATATGTTGGGCGAACCAATTGATGGTAAAGGTCCTATTAAAGGCGAATTGTACGAAATGCCATTGGAGCGTAAAGCACCAGGGGTAATTTTCCGTGAGCCTGTAAAAGAGCCATTACAAACGGGTATCAAAGCAATTGATGCAATGATTCCAATTGGTCGTGGACAACGTGAGTTGGTAATTGGTGACCGTCAAACTGGTAAAACAGCTATTTGTGTGGACACTATTATCAATCAAAAAGAATTCTACGATGCAGGTCAACCTGTTTATTGTATCTATGTTGCGATTGGTCAAAAAGCTTCTACTATTGCTGGTGTTATGAAAACATTAGAGGACAATGGTGCAATGGCTTACACAACAATCGTAGCAGCTTCTGCAGCGGATCCAGCTCCACAACAATTCTACGCTCCATTTGCGGGTGCAGCAGTTGGTGAGTTTTTCCGTGATTGTGGTAAACCAGCATTAATTGTATTTGATGACTT
>CANFLP010000016.1 GCA_947447835.1 Bacteroidota bacterium | reverse complement strand
TAAACGGTCGATTAATTCTTGCATAAAATTTTTATTAAAATGGTTTTATAATTTAAGCAACTTTCAAAGTGCTCAATTTACTTTTATCAAACATTTGTTTTGCGTAGTCTAATGTAACATTAAACTCCTTGGTATCAGTACCCGGTAAATCAAACATAGCTTGCGTGAATAGGCTTTCGCAAATACTTCTTAAGCCTCTTGCACCTAGTTTATATTCCATTGCTTTAGCAGTAATGAATTCATAAACTTCCGGGTCAATAGTTAATTTGATATTTTCTATTTCAAATAACTGAGTGTATTGTTTTATCAAAGCATTTTTAGGCTCTGTTAAAATGCTTCTTAAGGTTTCTGCATCTAATGGTTCCAAGTGTGTAACAATTGGTAAACGTCCAAGCATTTCCGGAATCAACCCAAATGTTTTGATATCCTGTGCATTAACAAAACGTAATAAATTTTTACGTTGTAATTCCTGCTCGTCCTTATTTACACTAAACCCAATGGCATTGGTATTAATTCGGCGGGCAATGATTTTATCAATGCCGTCAAATGCACCTCCGCAGATAAATAGGATATTTTTAGTGTCTACTTTAATCATTTTCTGGTCTGGATGCTTGCGTCCTCCTTGAGGTGGTACCAAAACCTCCGTTCCTTCCAACATCTTTAACAATCCTTGTTGTACACCTTCACCACTAACGTCTCTCGTTATAGAAGCGTTGTCGCTTTTGCGGGCTATCTTATCTATCTCGTCAATATATACAATACCTCTTTGGGCAGCTTCTACATCGTAGTCGCAGTTTTGTAATAAACGCGTTAACATACTTTCTACATCCTCTCCAACATAACCAGCCTCTGTAAATACGGTAGCATCTACGATAGCAAAAGGGACGTTTAATAATTTTGCAATGGTTTTAGCCAATAAGGTTTTACCCGTACCAGTTTCGCCAATCATAATCACGTTGCTCTTTTCAATCTCTACTTCATTTTTAGTGGTAGTAGGAAGGTTAATGCGTTTGAAATGGTTGTATACAGCTACACACAATATTTTCTTTGCCTCGTCTTGGCCAATAATGTATTGATCTAAAAATGCTTTAATAGCTGTTGGCTTCTGCACTTTTAAAGTGCCTGGCTTGCCATCTGCTTTTTTCTGATGAAATTCTTTTTCAATAATCTCATGAGCATGCTCAATACAATTTTCACATATATGTCCCTCTTGACCAGCAATCAGAATTTTAACTTCGTCTCTGCTGCGTCCACAAAAAGAACAATGTATAGTGGTTTCGGCCTTACTCATCTTCATCTCTTAATTCTTTTTATAATTTATAAGCTCTTAGCAATCTTGTCTACAATTCCGTATGCAACTGCTGTTTCAGCGTCCATCCAATAGTCTCTATCAAAATCAATCATGATTTGCTCAATAGATTTACCACAGTTCTTAGCTAATATTTTTGCGCCCAATTCTTTAGTCTTTCTAATTTGTTCTGCCTGAATTTCGATATCAGCGCTAGTTGCTTGGTAATATCCGCCTAAGCTTGGTTGGTGTATCATTACTTCTCCGTGAGGGAATATAGTACGCTTTCCCTTTTCACCCATGCTTAATAAGATCGAACCCATACTTGCAGCCAATCCCATACAAATGGTGTGTACAGGGCTTTTGATTAGGTTCATAGTATCGAACATGACCATGCCACTTGTTACAACTCCACCCGGGCTATTGATATAAAAATTAATTTCAGCACCTGGCTTATCTGCGTCTAACAATAATAATTTAGTTACGATGTCTTTTGCAGACTTATCGTCTACTTGACCCCATAAGTAGATTGATCTTTTTTCAAAAAAGATTTGTTCCATTTTTTTATTCAAGAATCCTGGTCCATTCTCTTCTTTCTTATCTGCTTTTGGTTCTTCTTCCTCTTCCATTAAAAAACGATTGGTAAGTATCATATGTTCAAATTGAAATAATTAGTTAATTGTTGCTTTGTTTTTTACTTTATTAGGTAAATTATTTATTAAGCTTTCTAGGGTTCGTTAATAAAACTTCATCTACTAAACCGTATGCTTTTCCTTCGGCTGCAGTCATCCAAAAATCTCTATCACAATCCTTAGCAACTACTTCTACATCCTTGTGGGTATGTATTGCGATTACTTCGTATAATTCGTGTTTTAATTTTTTTATTTCTCTTGCAGTAATTTCGATATCTGTTGCTTGGCCACCCACTGCACCACTAGGTTGGTGTAACATAATGCGACTATGTTTTAATGCTGTTCTTTTACCTTCAACACCTGCACATAATAAAATCGCACCCATGCTTGCCGCCATGCCCGTGCAAATAGTGGCTACATCTGGTCCAATAAATTGCATGGTATCATAAATACCTAAGCCAGCATATACACTTCCGCCTGGACTGTTGATATACATTTGAATATCCTTGGTACGATCGGTACTTTCTAGGAATAATAACTGTGCCGTTACAATATTAGCTACATAGTCATTTATGCCCTCGCCCAAAAAAATGATTCTATCCATCATTAAACGACTAAATACGTCCATGCTAGCCACGTTCATTGGTCTTTCCTCAATAATATAGGGAGTAAGGTTGGTTACACTATTTTGATATTGGTGTAATGTGTTACTTCCGATGCCTCTGTGTTTGACAGCGTATTTCTCAAATTCTTTTCCTAAGTTCATATGTGTGTTTTTCTAATAAAGTAAAGGTAAAACCTATTCCCTTAAGCTAGTGCAAAAAGGGTGCCAAACTTGGCTTAAAATAAATAAAAAAAGACCCCCCGGGATATGGGAGGGTCTTGAATATCAATAATAGTGTCTTGTTAGACTATTAGTTTACTAGTGATGGTGGTTGTGCAATTTTTCAGCAAACTTTTCAGCTGAAATTTTTTCCTCTTTTGCAGTAACATCGCCCTCGATTGCTTGGAACAATTTGTCAGTGCTAATACGATGGTAGCTATCCTCTACAAACTTGCGATCTTGCATCATTCTTGCAGCATAGTCTTCCAACCATTGGTCATTATCACCTAAAGCACCTAATTGACCACCCATATAGCTCATTAATTGTTGTTTTGCAAAAGCTTTTAAATCTTCGGCAACTACTTCAACTTTATGATCAGCTATTAATTGAGTGCTAATTAATGTCCATTTTAATTGGTCTTGGAATACCGGGTATTCTTTTTCTGCTTCTTCCTCAGTTCTTTGTTTTTCGCCACCTGTTTGTAACCAACGCTTTAAGAAAGCAGTTGGAAATTCCATTTTAGTATTGTCAATTAATGCATGGTATATTTGATCATGCACTTGGTTGCGCGCTTGTTGATCGTAGTAACCTTCAATATCTTTTTTAATAGCTTCTCTAAATTCAGCTTCGGTTGTAATAGTTTGATTAGGGTAGGTAACTGTAAATAAAGTTTCATCTAATGCAGCTTTTTCTACAATACCAACCTTAGTGATTAACAATTTGAAATGCTTGTCAGCTTGGTCTTTTGTTAAACCTAAATCACCTAAAATAATATCTAATTCTTTTTCCTCAAATGCTTTGTCCAATTGAATTGTAACAGCATCTCCGGTTTTCTTGCCAATGAATTGTTTTCTTGCCTTTGGTGCGAAATACTTTATCAATAATGAGTTATCCTTAGATAATCCAGCTTCAATTTCATTGCCATCTTTATCTGATTCAGTGAATGTTACGTTCAATACATTCTCTTCACTTTCTGCAACTTCTGGCTCCGTCATATTACCGTTTCGAATTTGCAATCTTTCTACTTCTGCATTAATCATATCTTCTGTTACATCAATTTTGTAACGAGTTGCTTTAATACCTTTTGCATCAATAGTGAAGGCTGGTTTTAAACCTACTTCAAAAGAAAAATCATAACTGCTTGGATTGTTTACATCCATATTAGGGAATTCTGCAGTTACAGGAAGCGGTTGTGCGAAAATTTCAATTTTCTCTTTTGCGATATATTGGTTCATCTCGTTTTCTACTGTCTTAATAACTTCGTCTTGGAAAACAGATTGCCCGTACATTTTTTTAATTAATCCAGCAGGTACCATTCCTTTTCTGAATCCAGGAATATTTGCTGTTTTTGAATACTTCTTTAAGCTTGTTTCAAAGCCTTTTATGTAATCTTCTTTTGCAATGGTCACTGTTAACTTGTCATTTAACGGTGCAATGTTGGTTCTTTTTATTGTTGCCATAATCTTGCTATTTTCTACTTTATTGTAGTGTTTAAGGGGGGCAAAGGTAAGTTTTTATACCTAAATAATGCCTAATTGGACTAAGAAAAGAGGGTGTCTAAAATGACAAAAGACCCTAAAAAGGGCCTTTTGTTGCTATTATGTGCGGATGGAGGGGGTCGAACCCACACGCCTCGCGGCGCTAGATCCTAAGTCTAGTGCGTCTGCCAATTTCGCCACATCCGCTTAGGGGTTGCAAACTTAATTGTTTTTTTTAATTTTTTAGGGACTTTTTAGTGCTAAGGGAGTAATCCTACGATTTTCTCAAGGTAAACACGGTCGGTTTCGTCAAAATGAGCAATGAACTCACTGTCTACATCCAAAACGCCAACAATATTTCCATTCTTAAATACCGGTACCACAATCTCAGATTTTGATGCACTACTGCATGCTATATGTCCAGGAAATTTTTCGACATCTTCTACCACCAAGGTTTTCCCTTGTTCCCAAGCACCACCACAAACCCCACGTCCTTTTTTAATTCTAGTGCAAGCAACTGGGCCTTGAAAAGGTCCAAGTACTAATTCATCTTCGTGAACCCAATAAAAACCAACCCACCACCAATTAAATTGCTCTTTTAAGGCAGCGCTCAAATTAGCAAGGTTTGCAATTAAATTATTTTCACCCTGAAGTAAACCCTGAATCTGTGGAATTAAAGATTCGTATTGTTCTTGTTTACTCCCTTTATGAATGCTTAAATCTTCGGCCATTATACTTGTTTGTTAAATAATGATTTTAATTCCTTTTTCTCAATGCGGGCAACAAATGCTATAAATAATAACAATAAAATAGTTGCAAATAGATAATTAAAAGGCTGATTATTTGAAATCATGCGTAACAAATTATTAATGCCAAATAACATCAAGCTTATCAAAAAGTAAGCTATTAGTTTTTTTGTGGCATAAGGGATAGGGTACACTTTTTGCCCCCATTTGTAACTTACAATCATCATGGTGCCGTAGCAAAAGAAGGTTGCCCATGCACTAGCCATATATCCAAAGTGTGGTATTGCAATATAATTAATAGCAATAGTGATAACCGCTCCTAGTAAGGTTATCCAAGCACCTGCCATAGTATTATTACTTAGTTTATACCAAATACTTAAGTTGTAGTAAACACCTAAAAACATATTGGCCATTAATAAAATAGGGACTACACGTAAACCTACATACATATCTGGATTACGTATAAACTCTTTCCAAATATCTAAGTATAAAACTACGCCAAGGAACATAATACAAAGTGTTATGACAAAAAATTTCATCACCCTTGCATACGTTTTTGGAGCGTTATCGGTTTGTGCTTGTTTAAAGAAAAATGGTTCGGCGCCCATTCTGAATGCTTGTACCGAAATGGTAATTAGAATGGCTAATTTATAACATGCGCTATATATACCCACTAATGCTTTATTAGCATCCGGGCTACCACCTGGGCCCCACCAACCAATCATAATACGATCCATTGTTTCATTAATCATACCGCCAAAACCAACTAAGATCAATGGCAAAGAATACATCATCATTTGTCTCCATAACCTTGCATCAAATGAAAAACGTAATTGTCTTATTTCTTTTTGTAAAATCAATAAAACAAAAACATTCTGAATAATATTGGCAATTAAAATATAGCCTACTTCCCAACCCGGCTTATAGATACTCGCAATAAAACTTGTTGGGTGTAGTTGAGCGTATTGTGGAAGGGTACTTATAAAATAAAAAGTAGCTAAGATGTTTAGTAGAATGCCGCCTACTTTAATAAATGCAAATTTCTTAGGTTTTCCTTCTAATCTTAATTTAGAAAAAGGAATAGTGGTAAGTGCATCTAAACCCACAACCCATGCCACTAAATTAATAAATTCCGGGTGTAAATTAATTTGCAATAAAGATGCAATAGGGGCACTCCACATAATAAGTCCTGCAATCACTAATGCAGTAACCATGATCATTGAAAAACTACTAGTGTGGTAAATTTTATCTTCATTCTCTTTTGATCCAAATCGGAAATAAGCAGTCTCCATTCCGTGTGTCACAATGACATTTAAGAAGGGTATGAAGGAGTAGACAATAGATTGCTCCCCATAAGCTATTTCGGTAAGCTTGTAGGTTAAGAATGGGGTCAATAAATAGCTAATAAACCTTGCGGCTATCGAACTAAGTCCGTACCATGCAGTTTGGCTTGCTAATTTTTTTATACTACTCAAGGGGTTGAAATTACAGCTAAATTAGTGAAAATAGTTTTGTTTATCTTCATGTCGTAAAATAGGAATAAATGAGAGTGGTAATTCAAAGAGTTTCAGAAGCGAGTGTCACAGTTGAGGGCGCCGTTATTGGGCAAATTCAAAAAGGCTTGATGGTATTGGTAGGGATTGTAAATGAAGATGATCCAAGCGATATTGAATGGCTTTCTAATAAAATTGTGAATATGCGCATTTTTGAGGATGAGCAAGGGGTGATGAACAAAAGCCTTTTAGAAGTGGGAGGTGCCATATTATTAGTGAGTCAATTTACCCTTCATGCTTCTACCAAAAAGGGGAATAGGCCGTCCTATATTGCAGCAGCTAAACCTGATATTTCTATTCCACTTTATGAATCTATGATAAAACAATTAGAACAAGATTTAGGGGCGCCTATACAAACGGGTAGTTTTGGTGCGGACATGAAAGTTGCTTTAATAAATGACGGGCCAGTAACCATTTCAATTGATTCAAAAAATAAGGAATAACAATTTACAATAACAACCGATAGCTATGTCAAATAATACAACCATTCAGCAGGCGCAGGAACAAGTGGATCAGTGGATTAAAACAGTGGGGGTAAAGTATTTTAGTGAGCTTACTAATTTAGGGGTACTCATGGAAGAAGTAGGCGAATTGTCTAGAATCATGGTCCGAAAATACGGCGATCAATCTTTTAAAAACAAAGAAGACGAACTTATGTTAGCCGATGAAATGGCCGATGTACTGTTTGTATTAATATGCTTAGCAAATCAGACCGGGATTGATTTAGCCACTGCATTGGAGAAAAACATACAAAAGAAAACCAATAGGGACGCGACTCGCCATCAAAACAACGAAAAATTACACCGATAATTGAATCCTCCGTATCTTTGCAAACTATGAGTAAGACTCCAACAGACAATACGTTACAGGCAATTATTTCGCATGCAAAGGAATACGGTTTTGTATTTCCTAGTAGTGAAATTTATGATGGACTAAGTGCAGTGTATGATTACGGTCCTTATGGATCACAATTAAAGAAAAACATTCGTGATTATTGGTGGAATTCCATGACACAAATGAATGAAAATATTGTAGGAATCGACGCCGCTATTTTTATGCATCCAACTACTTGGAAAGCAAGTGGACACGTGGATAGTTTTAGCGATCCATTAATTGACAACAAGGATAGTAAAAAAAGATATCGTGTAGATCATTTGATTGAAGGCCATGCCGAAAAATTAATTGAAGAAGCCGCTAAAGCGGGTGATGCTGGAGACGAGTTGCGTAAGCGTGCCGATAAATTAATTGCTGACATGGATGCCTTGTTTGCAAATGATGATTTTGCTGGATTAAAAAAAATAATCGAAGACAATAAAATACATTGTAGTGTGAGTGGAACAGGTAATTGGACTGAGATTCGTCAGTTTAATTTGATGTTTTCTACTGAATTAGGTTCGGTTGCCGAAGAAGCAAGTACAATTTATTTAAGACCAGAAACAGCGCAAGGTATTTTTGTAAACTTCTTGAACGTGCAAAAAACTGCAAGGATGAAAATTCCTTTTGGTATTGCACAAACAGGAAAGGCTTTCAGAAACGAGATTGTAGCACGTCAGTTTATATTTAGAATGCGTGAGTTTGAGCAAATGGAAATGCAATTTTTCATTAAGCCAGGAACGCAAAAAGAATGGTATGAATATTGGAAGAACGAGCGTATGAATTGGCATTTAAGCTTGGGTATTCCAGCGGAAAAATACCGTTACCATGACCACGTTAAATTAGCACACTATGCAGATGCTGCATTGGATATTGAATATGAATTCCCATTTGGTTTTAAAGAAGTGGAAGGTATTCACTCAAGAACCGATTTTGATTTAAGTCGTCATCAGGAGTTTAGCAAAAAGAAAATGCAATACTTTGATACCGAAATCAATCAGCACTATATTCCTTATGTAATTGAAACATCAGTTGGGTTGGATAGATTGTTCTTGTTAATATTGTCAAATTCATATGAGGAAGAAACCATTAACAAGGAAGATGGAACAACTGATTCTCGCGTAGTATTACACTTACCTGCTAAAATTGCTCCTAATAAATTAGCTATCCTGCCTTTGACTAAGAAAGACGGTTTGCCTGAATTAGCTAAAGAATTAATGAATGATTGTAAAAAATCATTCCATTGCTTTTATGAAGAGAAAGATGCGATTGGTAAAAGGTATCGTCGTCAAGATGCCATTGGCACACCTTTCTGCGTAACTATTGACCATCAAACAAAAGAAGATGGTACCGTTACAATACGTCACCGTGATTCAATGGGACAGGAGCGAATTCCAATGAGCCAAGTGAAGGCATTGGTATTAGAAGCGATTAATAAATAGTAATAATATATAGTTTTAAAAAAAAGGGCGCTCGTAAAACGAGTGCCCTTTTTTTATCAAAATAATTAGTAAAATCATAAGAAAGGAAGTCAGATATATTGTTCAAATTCTTATGAATAATATAGTTAACCGAATGACTCGAAGTGGACTTGTGCTTTTTCTAAGCCAAGTTCCGTCATGTTTTTACGCGCATCGTCAATCATTGCTTTCCATCCACATAACCAAACATGAGCAGTTTCTTTATTGTTCTTTAATAATTCCTGGTACACAGGGTGAACATATCCTTTATGTGAACCTGCGGGCACTTCGGCTTCTCTTGAGTAACAAGGGTGAAAATGGAAGCCAGGCTCTTTGCTTTCTAATTCTTTTAACTCATTAATATATAAACCATCTTCAAACTTGCGACATCCAAATATTAAATGAATATTGTTGTGTGCGATTTTATGAGTGTGAATATAATTAATCATAGATCTGAATGGAGCGATACCCGTTCCGGTACAGATAAAGTATACATCATTATCAAAGTTTTTAGGCAATGTGAATACACCCTGAGGGCCTCTTAAGGTGATTTTTGTTCCTACTGATACCTCATTGAATAAATAGGTTGTACCTAATCCTCCTTCCAATAATACAATTACTAATTCGAAAGTGTTGGTACCATTTGGCGCAGATGAGATAGAGTAACTTCTCCATCTTTTATTTTTTTGTTCGTGAATTGGCAAATCCAATGTCACAAACTGCCCGGGAATATAATCGAATTTTTCAAGGCTTGGAATTTCAAAATAAAATCGCTTCGTGTTTGGAGTCTCATTCTCAATTTTGGTGATTACTCCTTCTACCCATTCTAGTGCCATAGTACTACGTTTTAATTATTAGTAATAAAAACTCTTTGTACATAAACCTTATTGTTAGCATAAATTTTCACAAAGTAAATACCAGAATTCAAGCTTTCAATTGTTACGTGTTGTGGAGTTCTTTGGTTTATTAGGTTTTCTTTTTGAAAAACTTTGTTACCCATTGAGTTCATTATTTCTAATGAAATATTTTGGGTTTGAATGTTGCTAAATTGAATATAAAATGAATTTCCTCTGATCAAATTCTCGACATAATCGTCAGAATTAATTTTAAGTTGAATCTCTTTTGCACTCGCTTCTGCAAGATCTGTCACCAAAATTAGTTTATTATCAGATACGTTTTGACAATCGCCTGTAAAAGTTGCTACTTTATAAATTGCGTTACGCAAGGGTTTATAGCTTTGGTTGGTCGCTCCTTGTATTAATGAATCATTCATATACCATTGATAAATATTGGCGTTGGAACTTACTAAGCTATCCCCTGATTGGGTAATAACTGGCTTGCTAATTGCCGGTATATTTATTTTAGTTGCAGGACTTACGCAATCGATGGAGTTAACTTGCGTGTTGTAAAAGAAGTAGAAATAGTTCTGATAATTACTAGTGGCTGGGTCTACACTATTACCGGTAAAGCTAAATGCACGGTTTGGCCCAATAGGATAAGTAGGGTCAGTTGCGGCATTATTTCGAAACAAAGCAACACTGTCTGTTTTGACAATGATGATGTAATCACCTGGTAGAGCCACCTTCATATTGAGGGCGTAAATTCTTCCAGTATCGCCTGCGGCGAAAGGCGAAATGCCAAATGTTGGGGTTGGATTGCTTGCAGCCACATTTAAAGAAACAGTTTGTATTGGATAATACGTAAAACTAGTTCCAGTTACGGTACCTAAAGTGCCGAGGATAAAGTCAACTTTCCCTGGATAGGCTGTGTACAATTTAGTTGTTTCAATGGTGATAGGTGATGTGGTATTAAACTTCATAAAGTTGCCACTAAATACATTGTAACCTCCACTACCTAAACTAGTATTCGTATAAGGAGGTATATTGTTCTGAAACCCTTGTGTTAGATAAACGCTTGAACTATTTGTACTTGCGGTTGCAAGGCTTCCAGATGCAATTGGGTTATAAAGTAAACTAGAATCATACCAATAATAATTGGTTCCAGTTATTGGGTTCTTAACAGTCAGGTTTAAAGACCCTCCACAATAGGCGGCAGTTCCTGTTGGAGCAATGATATCGGCAGCGCTCATAATTGTGCCGGTCATTGCATTATTACTAGTTTGTTGGTCGTTGGTATTATTAATTGTGGCCGTAATGCTATAGGTGGTATTTGCTTCAATGGCAATAGGTTTTTGAAATGTATAGTTCATGCTTTCCAAACCATTCAATCGACCATTGAAAGTTTCGCTCAAATTTAATATGGTAGTATTTCCTTTTTTTACAATTACATTCAGTGGAATATTGGACTGCGAGGTAGTTCCATTATTTGCTATTTTAATTGTTATATATTGACTTGCGCGTTTGCATACTCCAGCCGTTGGGTTAATAATATCACTTAATTGTAGATCATTAGAAGGGCTATTGATTTTTAGTGTATAGTCCTGAGTTTCTCCTACCGTATAGGTTCCACAAGCCAAGACATTATCTGCGCTACTTGTTTCTACAACCACTATGCGCATTTTCATTAATTTCCCAATTCCTAAAGTAGAAGGAAGGATAATATTAGCAGCATAATTTCCGTTTGATAAAGATGTACTCGTTAATGCAGTTTCATTGGCATCAAATGTTCCATTGTTATCATAGTCAATAAATACTTTTACAAATCTTGGTAAATTAGACGCATCTACACTTCCAAGTTTTAAGAAAACAGGGATTGTTCCAGTAGGTTCTCCGGTTACAAAAAGCGATGTGTTGTCTATGTATTGACTACTGCCCGTATTTGTATATTGTATATTGTTTAAACTAATACTATCTATTCTTGTGCCAGCATTTGAACTTGCTGATGAAGGGCAATAGCTAGCACCTCCAGCGCCACTAACTATTAAAGCGTATGCTTGTTGACCTCTTGTTAAAGTTCCTTTGTGATTAATGGAAATGGTATAGGTAGTTCCAATTTGAGTAGAATCAATTTCTACTTTCTCAACATTGTCAAGATTATTAACCCCGTGAGTTGCAGCAATGTCGGGTGATGTTCTATTTAAAGTCCATGGATAATTTACAGTTGCTCCTTTTTTAATTACTATATCCAAGTCATTCACTAATCGGTGCGTTGTATCGTTTAAAGTATTTGAGGTGCTGCCTTTAACATCTGTCCAAACAATAGTTGCTTTTAAAGGTTTTGATCCGGATGCAATGACAGTATAATTATGAGTTTGTCCATTTGCTAATGTAGTATCATAAACTAGGTCGACACTAGAGGCACTGTTTTTACTAGTAAGTGCATTACTTAGTACAAGGGCCGC
This sequence comes from Bacteroidota bacterium, assembly GCA_947447835.1. Taxonomy (GTDB): domain Bacteria; phylum Bacteroidota; class Bacteroidia; order Chitinophagales; family Chitinophagaceae; genus Sediminibacterium. The sequence continues at coordinate 10,252 of CANFLP010000016.1, read as the reverse complement.
TTCGTTCGTATTTAAAACGCCCCACCCAAATTTGTAATCGGGTCCTGGGAAGAGTCCTGCTTCATTTGCTGTGTGAATAGCTAAGGCCTTAAGTGTCGCTGATTTAATAAATTTATTGGGTTTTAATCTTTGACTCAACTCTTGTAAAAGAAGTAAGGATCCAGCTGCACTAGGACCAGCCATAGATGTTCCACTTAAATAGCCATAGCTAGAGTCGTTCGTGCTAACCGTAGAATAAACAGATAGGCCGTCTGTTACAATATCTGGTTTAATTCTACCATCATCGGTTGGTCCCCATGAACTAAAGCTGGTCATTACGGCGTCAGCTGGTTTTAAGTAACCCGAATTAATGGGAGAGATGGCACCTACCGTTAAAATGTTTTTTGCATTTACATCTGTTGGTAAGGTTTCATAACTGTTATTACTACTTAAACTATCTGGTCTATTACCAGCATTGTACCATTTTCCATTTTGATCTCTTCTCCAATACGGTTGTCCAACAGCTGGGCCAGTACTTGATCTACTATTTCCTGCAGATTTTACAATCAAATAATAGGGTGCATTGTAAGCAATTGAATCATAGGTTTGTCCAGTGCTTTCATACAATCCAAACTTATAATCTTCTTTTTCATTCCACTTGCCACCATACTCCCATCTTGTAGAATCGGAATTATAATCCCATCCACAAACGGTTCCATAGGAATGATTTGAAATAAGTAATCCGTTTGCTGCTGCGTTTGCCATTTCCGACGCATCATTGTTCCAGTCATAGGAATAGGCTCCTTTTAAACCATATGCCATTCCTTTAGCAAGTGGGTTTATACCCTTGCTCATTATGATTCCAGCAACGTGTGTACTGTGATTAACAATATTACTTACGTTGTCCTTTTGTGTGATTCTGCCTGCAAATTCAAAGTGCGAAAGTCTTGGTGAAGCTTCATCCCAAATGCCCAAACGATTTGTTAAGCTATCGGTATTGCCACTAAGATTTAATCCAGAAGCACCTCCATTCCATAATTGATTAGTGTTGATTGTAATTGCTTGAACAGGGTCAGCATAAGTAGTATAATAAATAGGCTGCCCAAATTTATCTATGCCTATTAAACTTGACGACCTGTTATTATTAGATTTATAAATAAGAGGCCATCCGTTTTCTTTAGCCTTAATTACTGCTTCACTAAAGTTTGCCCTTGATTGCAATTCAAGTGATTTTGCAGTATTCAATAAATCTGTTTTTCTAGTTTCATTTTGCGCAATTGCCATGCTTGAAAAAAGAAAGAATGCTATAGAAGTATATATGATTTTGTACATGCAACGATATTGGTAAATAGTATGATTTGAGGTAATCTAAAATTACAATGAATTCTCGGTATTATTTGGCGTAATTTTATACAAATTTGTATAATGGGTACTAGGATAAATCAATTTATAATTGGGTGTATTATTTTGACTTTTTTCGCATGTGCAAATACCCGAGCTAGTCAAGAAAAGGCGAATTTTACTGGACATATATTCGAACATAGATTCAACTCTATGCCTATGGTGGACAAGCCAAGTTCAAAGGGGGTCCCATTAAGTACTACCTTATATATTTATGAGCCAACTAGAACAAATCAAATTGACGATAATTTGAGTGGTTCACCAATAGTTTCAGAGATTAAATCAAGGTTTGTAGACTCTGTACATTCTGACCAAACAGGGAAGTTTAGAATGTATATAAAACCTGGAAAGTATAGCGTATTTATTAAGTACAAAAATGGTTATTATATACCTTATTATTCAGGGATAGAATGGGTGTCAATTATTCAGATAAACCCCAATTCACTAAACACCATAGATCTTGATATTAGGGATTTTGGTTTAATTTATGAATAATATAATCAGGGAATTAAACAATAGGATTGGTATCTTTGTTATGTCGGTATGAATGAGCAATCTTTGTTTGAGCGTTTGAAGCAATCCCCCCTCCTAAATAATTTGGCGGACAGGATAGTTATGTCTAATAATAACGCCGCTCCCTTTAAAGCCTTTTTGCAAAACTTAAATGGATCGGCTGCGGCCTTCGTCTTACAAGCTATTTTTACCAATCCTAAAACCAATCATTTAAATCATTTAGTGGTATTAAATGATGCCGAAGAATCAGCTTATTTTTTTAACTCTATCGAAAGTGTAACGGAAGCATTAGATTTATTTTATTTTCCATCTTCCTTTAAATCGCCGCATAATTTTAGTGCATTGAATCCTTCGCATGTAATGTTAAGGACCGAGGCATTGACTAAAATTTCGATGGGAGGCAATAAGAAAATTATTGTGACTTATCCCGAAGCGCTTTTTGAAAAAGTGGTGATGGCAAAAACCTTGCAACAAAATATCATTCAAATTAAGACCAACGATAATTTGGATTTAAATGCACTCATGCAACAAATGGTGGACTATGGATTTGAGCGTACCGATTTCGTTTATGAGCCAGGCCAGTTTGCATTAAGAGGCGGCATATTAGATATTTATTCATTCGGGAATGAGAAGCCTTATCGTATTGAATTATTTGGAGAAGAAGTGGATAGCATTCGACTTTTTGATCCTGCCTCCCAATTAAGTGAACGTAAATTATTGCAAGTAAATATTATTCCTAATGTAACTACACAATTTGAGGATACCGAAAAAATTCCTTTACTAGATTTTCTTGCTAAAGACACTATAGTCTGGTTAAAGGATTGGGATGTTACTAAGCAAAAAGGGTTGGATCAATACGAGGCCTTAGAAACTTTTATTACACATCATGCTGCTATGAATAAGGCAGATGAATCCGACCCACACAAAAAAGAAAGTCATATAGACGATTTTGAAACGGTTGAAGAAACAGAACAAAAGCTAAATAGCCATACCCTTATAGAATGGGGCTTTCATGCACATTTAACGGATGAGAAAATTGTTTTTAATACACAGTCCCAGCCTATTTTTAATAGACAGTTTCAGTATTTAATTGCCAATTTACAAGAATTAGAAAAGCAAGGGTACACCCTTTATTTATTTGCAGAACAAGCAAAGCAATTAGAAAGACTACATGCTATTTTTACGGATCTTAAAACCGAGATACAATTTACACCTATTGTAAAAAGTATACACGAAGGGTTTATCGATCATGATCATAAAATGGTTTGTTATACCGACCATCAGATATTTCAACGTTATCATAAATATAAGGTTAAGCAAGCCTACAGTAAGAGCAAGGCAATTACATTAAGAACCCTGCGCGACTTGCAAGCTGGTGATTTTGTAACACATATTGATCATGGAGTGGGTGTGTATAGCGGATTGCAGAAGATTGACGTAAATGGACATACGCAGGAAGCTGTGCGTATTATTTATAAGGACAGTGATATTTTATATGTAAATATTAATTCGCTACATAAAATTTCAAAATATACAGGAAAGGAAGGGGCACCTCCCAAAGTAAATAAATTAGGTTCGGATGCCTGGGTTAAATTAAAAGAAAAAACAAAAGCGAAGGTAAAGTCTATTGCATTTGATTTGATAAAGTTATATGCACATCGTAAGGCACAGGCTGGGTTTGCTTTTACGCCGGACAATTACATGATACATGAGCTAGAGGCTTCATTCATGTATGAGGACACGATAGATCAAGCAAAAGCTATTGCAGATGTTAAAAAAGATATGGAGCAACCTTCGCCAATGGATCGGTTGGTTTGTGGTGACGTGGGTTTTGGTAAAACTGAGGTTGCCGTACGTGCTGCATTTAAGGCTGCTATAGACGGTAAGCAGGTAGCAATATTAGTACCAACAACTATTCTCGCATTTCAGCATTATAAAACTTTTAAAGAAAGATTAAAAGATTTCCCAGTTACCATTGATTATTTAAATCGATTTAAAACGAGTGCAGAGAAAAAAGCAACTATCGAAAATGTAAAAGCAGGTAAGGTAGATATCTTAGTAGGAACACATGGAATATTAGGAAAAGAAGTGACATTTAAGGATTTGGGATTGATGATTATTGATGAAGAACAAAAATTTGGAGTTGGGCATAAGGAAAAATTAAAAACATTGAGGACCACTGTAGATTGTTTAACCTTAACAGCAACGCCTATCCCAAGAACATTGCATTTTAGTTTAATGGGGGCTCGTGATTTGAGTATAATCAATACAGCGCCAGCGAACAGGCAGCCTATTCATACTGAGGTGCAAGTATTTCATGAGGATGTAATTAGAGAATCTATCTATTATGAAACCGAAAGGGGCGGACAAGTTTTCTTTATTCATAATCGAGTGCAAGGCTTGGCCGAAATGTGTGCTATGATTCAAAAGCTATGCCCGGACCTAAGTATTGGATTTGCGCATGGGCAATTAGAAGGACATCAGTTAGAAGAAAAAATATTAGACTTTATCGAAAGACGTTATGATGTATTGGTTTGTACCAATATAGTGGAGAGCGGAGTAGATATACCTAATGTAAATACCATTATAGTAAACAATGCACATCATTTTGGATTAAGCGATTTGCATCAGTTAAGAGGAAGAGTAGGCCGAAGCAACAAAAAGGCATTCTGTTATTTATTAGCGCCACCTATGAGCACATTGCCAGACGATTCTCGTAAACGCTTGCAAACCTTAGAACAGTTTAGTGAATTGGGTAGTGGATTTCAAATTGCAATGCGTGACTTAGATATTAGAGGTGCAGGTAATTTATTAGGTGGAGAGCAAAGTGGATTTATGGCGGAGATTGGTTTTGAAATGTATCAGAAAATTTTAGCAGAGGCAGTACGAGAATTAAAGCGATCTGATTTTCAAGAATTATTTAAAGAAGAGATTAGCAAACAGGATGATTTTGTTACAGACTGTACAATAGATACCGACTTAGAAATAATGATTCCTGACAGTTATGTAGAAAATATAGGCGAAAGACTTTCCTTATATACGAGATTAGATCAATCTGAAAATGACGAAGAATTGGATCAAATGAAATTGGAATTAGTAGATAGATTTGGTCCTTTGCCTGCACCAGTGAATGATTTATTTGTTACCATACAATGTCGAAGACTTTCTATAGCACTCGGTTTTGAGAAGATGACATTAAAAGATGACACATTAAGATGCTTCTTTATTAACAGACCAGACTCGCCTTATTTTGAAAGTAATACTTTTAAAAACTTACTTGCTTTTACGCAAACCTCAATGAATAATGCCCATTTTAAACAAGTAGGCAAAACCTTTATACTTATTGTAAAAGACATTAAAGGAATGGAAGCCTGTTTACGCGTACTAAATAAAATGTATTCAGGGGTCATTGGAAAATGATAAAATAAGTTGTACTATTATAGTATAAACAATTTATTATGGAAAACGAATATCAGGATATTTATATTCAACCAACTCAGGATGAAAAAACCTTAGCGATGTTGGCGCATGTTTTAGGATTTTTTGGATCTTTTATTGTCCCACTAATTATATACTTGGTTAAAAAGGATGAATCCCCTTATGTAAGAGAGCATTCAAAAGAGGCATTGAATTTTCATATTACAATGGCAATATATTATACGATTAGTGTTATTTTGATTTTAGTATTGATAGGTATACTAGGTGTAATATTTTGCGGCTTCTTTTCTTTAGTAGTAAGTATTGTTGCAGCTATTAAAGCCTTAGACGGGAAGCCCTATCGTTATCCAATGTGCATTAGATTCATTAAGTAGTATAAACAAAAAAAGCCTCTGAAAATTCAGAGGCTTTTTTTATAGTAGTTGCTTTTTAGCAGTTATACTAGAAACCCTTTGTAGCTACACCGTCAGCGATTGCTTTTAAAGCATTTGTTTCGCTCATGATAGCAGCCATTTTATTTCCTTTACCATCGTGACCACCAGCCATGTAACCACCTTTAGCGGTTTTAGTCACAACAGCATCGTGCATTGGTACGTTTTTTTCTTTTGTTTTTAAGCAATACGCTTTGATCATTTTTGAAGTGTCCATTTTTATAAATTTTAGTGTTAAAATTGCTGAATTGAAAGTAGGTTATTTATTGTGATTCCCTCGTGAATACTATTGATTTTTTGTTAAAAAATGCCTTTTTTAGGCCTAAAACGAGGTTTAGGCATCAATTTTAGCATATTTAGCATGGCTTTCAATGAATTCACGACGAGGAGCCACTTCATCACCCATTAACATACTAAAGATACGGTCTGCTTCTGCAGCACTGTCTATAGTAACTTGTTTAAGGGTTCTGCGACTTGGATCCATTGTTGTTTCCCATAACTGGTCGGCATTCATTTCACCCAATCCTTTGTATCGCTGAATGGTTACAGAACTGTCATTACCGCCGCCTAATTTTACTACCAAGTCCTTGCGTTGCTCTTCGCTATATGCATATTCTTGATCCTTGCCTTTTTTAACTAAGTATAATGGAGGTTGAGCAATATATACATAACCATTTTGTACTAATTCTTTCATGTATCTAAATATGAAAGTAAGAATAAGCGTAGCAATGTGAGAACCATCCACGTCGGCATCGGTCATGATGATTAACTTATGGTATCTAAGCTTAACAATATTTAATGCTTTAGGATCTTCTGGTGTTCCCACCGTTACGCCTAATGCAGTGTACATGTTTCTAATTTCCTCATTCTCGTAAATCTTATGCTCCATTGCTTTTTCAACGTTCAAGATTTTACCACGCAATGGCAGGATAGCTTGATAACTTCTATCACGACCTTGTTTTGCAGTACCACCCGCCGAGTCTCCTTCGACTAAGTATAACTCACATCTTTCAGGATCTCTTTCCGAGCAGTCAGCTAATTTACCAGGTAATCCACCGCCAGATAACACCGTTTTTCTTTGTACCATATCACGTGCTTTCTTTGCAGCAACACGCGCTTGAGCGGCTAATATAATTTTTGAAATAACGTATTTAGCTTCTTTAGGATTTTCTTCCAAATAAGCTTCTAATACACGTGATACGGTTGTTTGTACCACACCACTCACTTCACTATTACCCAATTTTGTTTTTGTTTGTCCTTCAAATTGAGGCTCTGGTACTTTCACCGAAATGATAGCACTTAAACCTTCTCTAAAGTCATCACCTTCTACAGTTACTTTGGCTCTTTCAAACAATCCTTCTTTATCACCATAGCTTTTAAATACACGCGTTAAAGCAGTTCTAAAACCAGTTACGTGCGTACCCCCTTCAATGGTATTGATATTGTTTACGTAAGAAAAGATGTTTTCTTTAAAGTCATCATTATATGTCAATGCAACTTCCACCATTACATTCGATGCCTCGTCTAATCCTTCAACATACAAGGGCTCGCTAATAATTGGCGTTCTATTTGCATTCTTATCTAACATTTGTACAAACTCGATGATACCACCTTCGCTGTAAAAATTATTAGTATAAGGAGCGCCATCTTCACCTAATTCTCTTAAGTCGGTTAATGTGATATTGATACGCTTATTCAAATAAGATAATTCACGTAAACGACCTTCTAAAATTTCTTTCTTATAAACTGTTTCTTGGAAGATGGTATTATCTGGCCAAAAGTGTACATGTGTACCTGTCTTATCACTTACACCTATTTCTCTAACCGCATACTGAGGAGCACCAATGCAATATTCTTGCTCAAATATTTTTCCTTCTCTTTCTACAGTAACTAACAATTTTGTACTTAATGCGTTTACACAACTCACACCCACACCGTGCAAACCACCAGATACTTTGTAAGTATTTTTATCAAACTTACCACCGGCATGCAATACGGTCATTACTACTTCTAATGCTGATTTCTTTTCCTTAGAGTGCATTGCAGTTGGGATACCACGACCATTGTCTTGTACACTTATAGAATTGTCTTCGTGAATAATTACCTCAATGTGAGAGCAATAACCAGCAAGGGCTTCGTCAATAGAGTTGTCAACTACCTCGTATACTAAATGGTGTAATCCTTTTGAACCCACGTCGCCAATATACATGGCTGGTCTTTTTCTTACCGCCTCCAAGCCTTCTAATACCTGGATACTATCGGCACCATAATTCTTATTTTCGGCCGAATCTGGGGATTGTAAATCTTCTGACATAACAGTGAAATTTTAGTTTTTATAGGGCGTTTCAAACGCATACAAACTTAAGAAAATTAAGCAGTTAGATTTGCTTTTTAAGCTGCTTTAGTTATCCCCAATTCAACTGCTTTGTGAATTATTTTGAGGCTGAAAATGGGGCTAAAAATGGCCTTTAAATGGATTGTTTTTATTGCTCAAGACTATGTTAAAATTTTGAAGGCTAAATGTCATTATTTCGTCATTAAATGAACCATTTGGACAGTTTTAATGTTTATACATTAATTTTACATTTGTGATACAAGCCTTAGACATATTAAAACAAGTAAATAAACCTGCAGAATTTGCCGGAATGGCCTTGTTATGGCATAAGGATCAACATATACCGGGTTCTACCCAATACAGTATTAAGCGTTATTATGCGCAAGATACTTGGACTACCGAGGATACAGGCATGTTTGTATATCATTACAATGCGGATCAACCAAGAGATAATTTTTTAGAATTGCGTTTTTGCATTTCTGGAAATCGATTTTGTGATAATAAGGTTTGTGGAAATTGTAATCAATTGCCTACCGAAGAATGTGCTGGACCTTTAAGAACCGTTGATGTATTTTCTTTTCATTTTACTTCTACTTTTTTGCATCAGTTTTTACATAATGTAAAATTGACAACCACTAAGGACGAGGTACTTGCATTTAAACATCCTAATGCATTTACTAAAATATTTCCTTTGAGTATACGTAAGCGTAACACTTTAGATGCAGTCTTGAACCATAGCTATACGGGTTCTTTGGAGAATATTTTTATCAATGCAAAAATTCATGAATTGCTTTTGCAAAGTTTGGATGTGATTGTAGATGATGAGAAGGAAGAAGGGTTTACTTGTAAATTTTTGGCAGACGATAGAGGCAAGGAGAGTATTTATCAAGCACGTGAAATTTTATTGCAACATATTGGCGACCCCATTACTATCAAGGAATTGAGCCGTAAGGTTGCCATGAATGAATGTTATTTGAAGAAAGGATTTAAAGAAGTTTTTGGAACTACCATTTTTGATTTTTATCAACAACAACGAATGGAACATGCTAAATATTTGTTGTATGAAAAAGCTTTAAGTGTTACCGACGTTTCGGCATTATTGGGGTATTCTTCCATCTCTCACTTTTCTGCTGCTTTTAAAAAGCATACTGGCTTAAAGCCTTGTGAATTGTTGAACTAATTTATCGGCTACTTGGTGTATAGCTTGTACAGTCATTTGTTTCACATTTCGTTTATCCTTATTTGTGCTTTTCTTCCTTTTATTTTAGTTATTTTTATTTCCTCAAACTATTACTATGCGTAATTTATTAGCCATCGCCATTGTGGTTCTATTCGGTTCTTGTATAAATCAAAGAGTGGATTTAATCGTGCATCATGCACAAATATATACCGTGAATAATGAGTTTGCAACTGCAGAAGCAATGGCAGTGCAGGACGGAAAGATTGTAGCTGTAGGTACGAATGATGATATTTTAAAAGAATACAAATCGGATAGTATGGTGAATGCTGCAGGCGCAGCAGTATATCCTGGTTTTATTGATGCACACGCTCACTTTATGGGATATGGACAATCTTTATATGCAGTTGATTTAATGTTTGTACCTACATGGGAAGAAGCTATTGCTCGTGTGAAAGACTTTGCTGCAAAGCATCCTGGAAAGGGTTGGATTAAAGGAAGAGGTTGGGATCAAAACAGATTTCCGGGTAAACAATTTCCAACCAATGCGGAATTAAATATTTTATTTCCAGACAGGCCTGTGTTATTAGAGCGTGTTGATGGACATGCAAGTATTGCAAATGATTTTGCTTTACGTTTGTCAAAAATTGTTCCTGGCCAAACTATTGAAGGTGGGCAATTTACTATGCAAGACGGAAAATTAACTGGATTGTTAGTAGACAATGCGGTTGGTGTAGTAGAAAGCCATGTTCCTGCTGCTACTGTTAATGATTACAAAGACTGGTTGACTGCTGCACAGCAAAATTGTTTTGCTACAGGATTAACGACCATTACAGATTGTGGATTAAGCCCTGCTGATATTGATCAAGTGGATGCATTGCAAAAAAGCAATGATTTGAAAATGCGTTTGTATGTGATGCTTAGTGATAAGCCTGAGTCGTATACTTCAAAATATTTTACAGGGGGTGGTTATGTTAC
>CANFLP010000015.1 GCA_947447835.1 Bacteroidota bacterium | reverse complement strand
CCAGGCAAGGTAGCTTGGACATAATAATAACCAGAGTCTGCTATACTTGCATTTACGATGGTTGGATTGTAAATTGAAGACGCAAATCCATTAGGTCCAGTCCAAGTATAAATGACATTATTCAACTGTTTTGCTGCTAATTGGATATTCCCACCTAAACAGGAAGCAGTAGTAATATTAGGTGCCATTGCTACCTTACTATAATTAGAAAAATAACCCAATCTAGCTCCAGTTATAGCAAGTCCATTTAAAAAGCCAAGATGGAACAATCCACTTGTATTGGCAATGGAAGTAGCAGCCCCAATTGGAATAAGGTTATCAATATTAGGCAAATTAGCAAGATTAATTCTTGCAGCCTTCCATCCACCAGAGCCATATACATCAAAAAACAAATTGGGGCTAATAATTCCAGCAACCCCATTTAATGTGAAATTAGCAACATCCTCTGTCTTACAAATAATATTAAGATAAAAAGCCTCTTTGGTAGATCTCACAAAACTTACCGTGCTTGAACCCGTACATTTTATACTTGGTAAAACTGTTTCGGCGACCTCATTCCCAACCCCTGTAAATTGCAATATATAAACTGGTTTTGAAGTAGTCACATAAATCGCATCAGTGGTTAACAGTCCTCTATAATAATCTCCTTTATTAATTGTTGTCGTTGATGCTGCTGCACCATTTTCATAAATACTAGTGCCATCTTCTGTCGCCCAGATATAATAAAAATCGGTATTAGTGTAGTTAGGTGCCGTCATCGCACCACGTACAATTATATATTGAGTACCAATGTTTACAATAGGTACAATTTGATCTCCTACTAAATCATAACTTGAACCAACTTCTACCGAGTCGTCATAAATAGTAATGCAAATTGGCTTATTGGAAGTAACGGTAGAGCCCCCTAAATGCAATGAGCCGGTATTTCCAGAGCCAATGACAGCATAGGTTTGCCCCTTTTGCAAACTAATACTAAATTTACCAGCTGCATGCCCATTCCCATCTGGCTTAGATAATGTAATATCTACTGTTGTATTATCCTCAGTAGCCACAATTACAAACCCATTATTTGCAGCAATATTAAAAGGGATATGATTATTAAAAAGATTTTGAGAAGGAATTAAAAATTCTAATCCTTTAGCACTTATTCCTTTCAAAGGAAATATTTCAGGATTGTAACTTTTACCAACTTCATAATATGCAGAAATATCCTCGGTTGCTGAAATTTTAATACCCGTATTTATTACGGATCCACTAGGCTTAGATTCAATAGCATTAATGTAACTAGTTAGATCCTGTGTAATCGTTGATTCTTTTGGAAGCTTAATTATAATGGGAACAAAGTTAGGATTTGCCGGTTGTTGAATAGTCACCGTCGAAGGTTTATCATAACTAGTAATTCTAAAGACAATTGGCGTGTTTTCATGATTAGGCGTAATTGCCGGAGCTGCAAACCAAAATTCCCTATCTGTTTGGGCATTGGATGAAAAATAACTCATTAGTAAAATGAGCATCAATACCAACTTTAATGCATGCCTAATTATATTTTTAAATTGAATCATATAAGATTAATCATAAAAATTAATTAAACAAGCTTCTTAAATTTTCGGAAAGTCTATGAGTCAAATATGTACTCAAAGAAAACTCAAAAGTCTGTGGATGCAAACTTGACATGGCCATATTACTTTGATATACATCATAGGTCAATCCAATCTTATACTTGTTATAAATCATTCCAACATACGGCACAATAGCATCTTTAGTTCTATAAAAACAACCAAAATACATTCTGTTTTGATTATCAATTAAATTATTCATTGGCAAACCTAAAGCGGCTCCAAAATAAAAATATTCTGTCTCTAATCGATTCTGATAATCGGCATGAAATAAAATAGTTTTATTGTCATCGTATAATCGTTCATAGTTTAGTGTTCCAATAAACTGAAATATTTGATCCACTTTCCCATAGGTTTGTGATGTAGAACTTCTGTTGATATAAAATGTGCTTCCTCCCAATTGCAAGTAGGACTCAGGAGACACAAAGGAATACATGATGCCCGCATTAGTAGAATACCTTGTTGGAAAATTTCCAACAGTCTCTAAACTCGTGGTATTAAATAACCTGCCCGAATTATATTGGTCACCAAAAGTAAGGGCCGAGCGATCTAAGTTTCTAGTAATAAGGGTACTACTAATTCCAAGTGCAATATTACTTGTCTTAAGTTTATTTAAATAAATTCTATCTGCAATACTAACAGTGATAGTATTCGTCTTAAGTATACCATTTAATATTTGTTCAGACATACCTTGAAAACCCATCCCAAAATTGTTGTACCCTTCTTTTCTAAACAAAGCAAAATCGGCACCTACCCCAATTGTTTTATATGGTTCCCCAACACCTGAAAATTGACTCCTGTAAAAGGTTTGAAATTGATTATCAACTCCAAATCCTACTCCAGCTGGATTGCAAAAATTAGTAGCAGTAAAAATTTGTGAAGTATACGGTGTTTGCGCATATAAACGCACCGAAATAATCAGCATCAAAAAGAAGAACCCTATTTTGGTGAATCTTGGCATTTATCGTAATAATATAACTGAACCCGTCTTAACTATATGTTCAGATTTGTATGTAATATAATCAATTAAATAAGTATATGCATCCATGTCTTGATCTTGGCCATGATACTTGCCGTCCCAGGTATCATAAATATTACTAGACTCATAAATAATCTTACCCCATCTATTAAATATTTTAATAAAATTAAAACTCTTTAACCCGGCTCCATATTCAATTTTCAAGACATCATTTAATCCATCATGATTGGGTGTAAATGCCTTTGGGATGGATACTATAACCTCGTCCGAAACAATTATATGATAAATATCTTCAATTTGGCAATGACTAGCAGTATCTGTTCTGACAAGTGAATAATCGATTGATTTAAGTCCCCTAAAAATAGGATTTACAATCAGAGGATTTGATAAATACGTAATAGGAATCCAATTGTATTGGCTATACCCAGAATCTATTTTTATGTTTGACAAAAGCGTATCTACATCTGCAAGAACAAACATTGTGAAATCTTCGCCTTTAAGTGGATCCACCACCCTTATAGAGTCCCCAAATATTGTGGTATTGTATTTTGGGCAATAATCATTTAAGTAATTCATCTTTATTAAATAGATCCCCTTTTGACTATATGAATGCGGTAATGGAATGGAATTACTTGAAGATGTGCTATCTGAAAAATTCCATAAAAAATGAGCCCCATTTGCATCAATAGTATTTGAAATTATTTGAATAGGTGTATTGACACATACATATTTTGTATTGGTGAAAACAAAATCAGGAATCAAATATTGCGAAATTTGGATTGGTTTGGTTAATAATGAATTACAGTAACCATCATTCACTTTTAATTGATATATACCTGGCAAAACTGTACTAAAAGTATCTACAACACTTGTGTTTACGAGTTGAGTATTCAAGAACCATAGAAATGAATTACTCCCCGACCCTTCTAACACAATGGGGTCTTGATTACAAATACTAGTATCCCTTGCCTTTAACAAAGCAACTGGTATTGATTTGACCTCCAACGACTTTTGATTATCATATGTAAACACACACTGCTTGGCATCCGTAACTTTAGCTGAAACAAATACATTCCCATTTGAAATGCCAATCAATTCATCTCCATTAAAACGTGCAGTATTATTGTCAATACGCCATTGATATATAAATGGCCCAATACCTCCTTGTACACTAGGATTCATTTTTAGCGAATCCGCAATACAAACGTAGTCTTTCAAAGTGCTCAAAGTAAAACTTGTAGGTGGGGGTAAAATGGCAACTGTACTTTGTTTTTCATCAAAACAACTGCCACCGGAATAAGCTGTAAAATGAATGTCAAAATTCATCTTATCTGGATAATTGAAATTAGTATAGTTATGAAAATATTTTTTATTCAATAATGGATTATCATCTTGTGTAGTATCCAAAGGATTATTGACGTAATCCCAATAAATGACAAGCTTACCAATGGTGCCCATATCTACCGTTGATAAATTATTTAATTCCACTGGCGTGTTAGAGCAATGTGTACTGGAATCTAAAATGGTGAAATTTGATTTAGGGTAAGTCCCATTCACTGTAAATGATTGTGTTGTGTCTGAAGTACAACCATTGATACTGGTAACTTTTTCATTAACCAAATAGGTCCCTGAACTTAGATAAGCATGTTTTGGGTTTGCAATATTGTCGATATTAGGTGCGCTTAGGTTTGAGGGTTCTCCAAAGTTCCAACTATATATAAAATGATTAGAATTATCTGCAATGCTACTAGTATCTGTAAACTGTGCATAGGCATCACTCAAACATATTTTAGGAAGTATAAAACCAACTTTAGGATTAGGATTAATAGAAACTAACTTAGTCTTTTTCTGCTCACAGCCATTGGATGTAATAACCGATAAATTCACATTATACTGCTGTGCTGAATCAAAAGTATGTGTAACAATTTGATTACTACTTAAACTGTCATTCGGCTTTTGATCACCAAAACTCCATACCCAATTTGCCAACTGTGTCCCTATTGCTGCAAAGGAACTATCTATAAATTGTACTTCTTTGCCCAAGCAACGTATTGTAGAAAAATTAAAATTAACCTTTTGCAAACTATCTATATTTACCTGAGTTGTAATGGTATCACTTAAACAACCAATATCTGTAATGACAAAATACTTAACGGGTATAGTGCCAGCTAAATCAGCTTTAACCACATAATTTTTGGCATTCACAAAAGGTGCTGTTCCAAATTTCCAATTATAAGCAATCAATCTCCTATCATCAGGCCCGATGATTGTATTGTCATTTAAAAATAAAGAGTCACCAATACAATGTGTGCTTGTAATTTTATAATCTGCATTAGGAGGACTATACACAACTAAATCAAAGTCTATATATTGTTCTCCAGAACATCCATCTGTGGTTGGATTGTTTACTTTTAATTGAATATTATAAGTACCTATACTATCATAGATTAAATATTGGTCTAAGGAATACCTGTAAATATTTTTACCATTTACAATATAAGTAGAATCATACACTGGGCTGTAATTTGTAGGAATGGTACTATATTTTGGTATGTTCCATTGTAAAGAAAGTGGAATGTATGGCAATGTTATCGATACTTTAAAAGGAGTACCTCTACAAGTAGCGGGTAGTTTTTCTATGCCAAATTGGTTATCCACAGTTAATTTCTGATATAAGTCTATCACATTTGTACCCGCATTGTATCCATAGGATTCTACATTCCCATAACCATAGGCAATAGCATTAAATCCGGAATCAGAAATAATAGTATGTGACCCAGCATGCAAGCTTACTTGAAAATAAAAATAATTAGTATCCCCTGGATGTGTAATGGGATTAGTTTGTAAAATGCCATCTATTTTTAAAGTATTTGCTCCTAGTTTAGGAATCGTAATATTTACAAAATGTAAACTATCTACAATTTTTGCAAATGGCGTTGAGTTAATGGTTACTTTGTTAATAGTTTGCTCAATTGGACTCAAATAGATCATCTCAGGATCTCCATTTGTATTATTGCTATTGCCATAGCTACTAGTTGTGGTAATATATTGTGCAACCATTATGGGCAAGTTAGATTCAATTGCATTCGCCCCACTAGATTGAAATTCATAATAAAAATTATTAACTAATGTAGCTGCTTGTAAGGTTAACCCATTTAATTTTACTACTGCGCTTGGATCACTTACCGCTACCCTATAAATATTAGTGGTCATTTTTTTTGTCGGTACCGTTAAATACTTTTTACCCCATGCACTAGAGGGTAAAGCCTGCTGTATATAATTATCCGCAGTTTTTGCATTGTTATCTGTGATTGAAATCTTGCCCGAACCTGAAAAAACAGCAATACGTTTACAGGTACTAGTTGCAGTTGCAATGGATCGAATTCTTGTACCTGTTAAATCCTCGCCAGTAGATGCATTTGCTGAAGATGTCAATACTCTGCCAAAAATATTGTATACCTGACCTTTGTTTAATTGCACTTTTATAGTATCCCCAGCATTATGCGATATGGTATTGGCACTTAAGATTATTTCAATATTGCTAGAGTCTTCAGTGGCAATTACATAAGCATAACAATATGAATATGGATTATTAGATACCTGTTTGTAATTAATAGAATAATAAGACCTGCCTAAAGTGTTTGTAGGAAATAATAAGGTGGCTCCTGACACACTTCCATCATAAATATGCGCGTAAGCAATTATTGCAAAATCTGAACTGATATGAATTCCTTTGTCCGACTTTCCCTCATCGGTGATACGAACATCTTGAGTACCTGTCTTGGGCATAGGATCTGAAATAGTTACGGAGTCCGCCTTCACTTGATACACTTTAGTATACCCAACCGAAGGAATCTCAACCGTAACAGTTGCGTCATGGTCAGAAGTAAAATACAAGACTAAATTTTGAGAACCTCCATTGGCATTAGGCACACCAGTTGTTCCATTATACATGGCAACATGGCTACCGTATCCCACCCAAAAATCTTTCCCTTTATTAGAAAAATCCTGTGCTTCTACTACTATAACATTCAAAATGCATAGTAGGAGTATAATTAGATGTTTGCAAATGTTAGGGGAATACATTAATTAATAGTCTTATAAGTATTATACCCTATAAAACTATTGAAAATCTTACTAAAAAATTAGCTTTATTTAGGTTCCTGCAACTGTATTTTCAAGATAATTTCTGTGTTGGGCTTTATTTTAAACCTGTCATCAATTCGATTACCAACAACCCACGAAATTCTGTCTCCACTGCATAAAACAGTTACTTTAGATTTAATAGATGGACTGAGTTTTAAACTCCCTAAAAATTGATTCAACTTTTTCTTTTTTGGCATGCCCAATGGATAGAAATAATCTGTTGGCTCCCATGTTCTCAATAACAAAGGCCATTCAATTTTATCCGCATCTAAATAAGCATATTTCGGATCTTTGTCTATTGCTAAAGCACTTGAATTTTTGATACGTTCAAACTGCAAGGTCCCATAAATAGTTTGTATAGTATGTGAAACTGTGTCTGGATGAGATGATGCTAAATTCGGCTCTAATATAGTTTTATCAATTGTCAAATATACCTTCTCTGAAAAGTTAGATACAATTTGAATTTGATCTTCCCAATTTATTAGCCTGTGCGTAGATGAAGCGATATATGCTCCTTTATTGGCATCTAATATCTTATGTACCTCTTCAATTTGTTGAGGCTTAAAACCGTATTGCTTTACCAAGCCCCAGGTATAAGTTGCATTGCCTTTTACTTTATTCCAATAAGGAATGGGTATAGAAGGAATCCCTTTTTTAAACTTAAAACCTTTCTTCCAAAATGTATTTACGGTATCTACCACTATCTGTTCTGCTTCCTTTAATCTTTCGGTAGTTGCTATAATATTTTCGCTCACCATTGGATATACTTCAGCAACTTTTGGTAATAATGTATTACGAATTAGGTTTCTTGTATAATCATCTTTCTCATTGCTACTATCCTCTACATAGCTCAAATTATTTTCAGCTGCATAAGCCTTGATTTCATCCTTGCTAAAATTTAGTAATGGTCTAGCCATATTTAAAACATCAGTTCTTCTAGCTGGAATGCCCGTTAAACCATGTATGCCAGTGCCTCTAAACAATTGCATCAATACCGTCTCTACATTATCATTTGCGTGATGTGCAGTTAACAATACTACTGGCTTTGGATTGGGAGCAAGATTGCTTTGTTCTGTAGTACTCGGAATTTCATGCTCGGCTAAAGTAATTTCTTGCATTAAAGCACCAAACCAAGCATATCTAATTTCACGAGCAGCTTGTTGAATGCCCATCTTATAGGTTTCAGCATACTTAGCAGTTTCGCAAGCATGCACTTTTATTGGCATATCATATTGTCCTGCAAAGTCTCGCACAAATTGTTCATCTCTAATACTCTCCTCGCACCTTAATTGAAAATTGACATGTGCAATGGTACACTTAGCTTTTACTGTATGCATTAAATGAGCCAATACAATACTATCTACACCACCACTTACTGCTAATACAAAATGGCTGCGACGTAATCTAACATCCGGAAACGCTTTATCCCAATACTCCTTAAATGTTTCTAGATTTAGCATAATTTTTTATTCAAGTTAGTTGCCAATTTAGTAACGCAACTATTTTTTTTGCTCTTTAGCCCAAGTATCCTTTAAAGTTACAGTTCGGTTAAAAATTAATTTACCTTTTGTACTATTAGTGTCTTGATAAAAATATCCTTTTCTTAAAAATTGAAAATGCGCTTCTAATGCATCATTTGCTAAAGCCGGTTCGGCATAGGCAGCCACCGATTTTAAAGAATTAGGATTAATATAATCTTTGAAATCACCATCTGCATTTGATAAATCTTCCACACTAAATAAACGGTCATACTCTTTTAACTCTACAGGAATTGCATGTTTAGCACTAACCCAATGTAAGGTTCCTTTTACATGAATACCGCTTGTGTCTTGGCCTGATTTACTTTCAGAATGATAAGTTGCAAATACAGTTGTGATATTCCCTGCTGCGTCTTTTTCAAAACTTTCACAAGTTACAATATAAGCGCTCTTTAAACGAACAGACAAGCCTGGTCCTAATCTAAAATATTTTTTTGTAGGTTCTTCCATAAAGTCTTCACGCTCTATCCAAAGCTCATTGCTAAAAGGCACTTCACGCGTTCCCCCATTTGGATCCTCTGGATTATTCTCTGAATGTAAAATCTCTTCCCCTTTATCATAATTGGTAATTACTAATTTAATGGGATTGGTCACCACCATGCGGCGTTGTGCAATTTTATTCAAATGCTCACGCACACAAAATTCTAATAAACTTAAATCAATAATATTTTCTCTTTTCGCTACACCAATTCTTTCACAAAAATCACGAATACTATCTGATGTATACCCTCTGCGACGCATACCGCTAATTGTAGGCATACGAGGGTCATCCCAACTTTCTACATGACCTTCTTCCACCAACTGCAATAATTTACGCTTACTCATTACAGTGTAAGTCATATTCAAACGTGCAAACTCATATTGTTTTGAAGGATAGATACCTAATTGCTCAATACCCCATTCGTATAAAGGACGATGTGGTATAAATTCCAAAGTACATATAGAGTGTGTGATATTTTCAATAGCATCGCTTTGTCCATGTGCAAAATCATACATTGGATAAATACACCAATCGTCACCAGTACGATGATGATGTGCACGCTTAATACGATATAACAATGGATCACGCATATGCATATTAGGACTCGCTAAATCTATCTTTGCTCTTAATACTTTTGCACCATCTTCATACTCACCTGCTTTCATTGCAGCAAATAAAGTTAGATTTTCTTCAATACTTCTGTTTCTAAATGCATTGCCAGTTCCAGGTACTGTTGGCGTTCCTTTTTGTTGTGCAATTTCTTCGGCAGAACTATCGTCTACATATGCCACCCCTTTCTCAATTAATTTAATCGCGAATGCATACAGTTGGTCAAAATAATCAGAAGCATAACATTCTTTCACCCAATCAAAGCCCAACCATTTAACGTCCGCTTTAATGCTGTCTACATATTCAATGTCTTCTTTTGCAGGATTGGTATCGTCAAAACGCAAATTAGTACCACCACCAAATTGCTTTGATAACCCAAAGTTTAAACAAATACTTTTTGCGTGACCAATATGCAAATAACCATTAGGCTCTGGAGGGAACCTTGTTAATATAGATGCATACTTCCCTGATGCTAAATCCTGGGAAATAATTTCTTCAATAAAATTCAGACTTTTTTCTTCACTCATAATGTTACGCTCTATTCGCGTAAAGATACAAAAACCTGCCCCAAAAACCTATCCTAAATAGTGGCTTTCTACCCCTTGTAACCGTATAATTTACGTACTTCTTTTACAAATTTCTCTATTTCCTGATCGTCTCCTTTTGGATCGTATTGTTGTTTTAAACTACTGCTAAATAAAAAAGCAACTGTTTGCCATAATCCTGCATTAAATCCACCCTTATATTCTTTAATTAATTCGTAACAATTATTACCGGTTTCTCTATTAATAAGCTTCATCAAAACCTTACCTTGATATACTGATAAATTGGTCACCTTATCCGCAAAGTCACGCTTCAATTCCTTTTCACGCGATTTGATAATTTGTTTTCTTTGCTTTTCGTCCGACACATTTGCCAATTGACCATTTACTTCATTAATAATCACTCCAGCTCTTAAAGCATATGGATAAGTCACATAAACTGCATTTCTTAAGCGTGTCCAATTTTGCCAGTAATTTTTTAGCTGAGAGGTCATTATCGATTTAACCTCAACCGTCGGTAGCCAAGATTGAGGAATCGTGTCGCCCTCTGGCGTAATAAAAGCTTCCACCCTCAATGTATCGTATACATTCTGTTGGGCATTTGCTTTGTGCTGGGAAAGTACCAGCATAAACGCCCCAATTAGATATGTAACTACTTTTTTCATATTGTTTCGCACTTAAGCTTAACCTTGATACGCTAATTAACAATAAGTAACCTTATACAAACCTTTATTAAATGCTAAAATTATTTAGCACCCAATTGCTTTACTCTATTCCATGTACTCAATACAAACCCAAGTGTCATTACGATTACACCAATCCATAATATATTGATAAATGGAAACTCGTAAACTTTTAAAGTAATTAAATTAGATAAGGCAGAAGATTCTTTCACTCCAATTTCTAATAATCCTTTAGTTTGATCTACTACATTATTGAAATTCAAAATTAAGTTTTGAGCCTTAATCGTATCTGGAACCATATGCATTGTCATACCATCTAAAATGATAGCAGGCTTAGCTTCATAGGTTAATCCTGAGGTGCTATGCACAGCCATTTGTAATACTAATTCATTTCGGCCAGCTGGTCGGTTTGCATTTGGATTTACCAATACTTTTTCTAATTTCACATATCCATTACTATAAAAAACAGAATCCCCAATTTTAATTTGATGCGGTTTAAATTTAACGGTATCCTCTTTTGAATGATCTTGGAATGAAGTTACATATACAAAGATGTCCTTATTCCAATAATGTTTTGAAGATGGATTCGCAGAAAATCCCTCCATGCCTTTATTGTTCTTTAACACATCTGGATATAAATAAAAAGAATCTTTAATCGATTTATTAGGCCCTTTTTCAGCAAACTTTAATTCAAAAAACTTCTTCTCTAATACATCCACAGTATCGCGCACATAGGTAACCATGTATTTGCCCATATCAGTTGAAATTCCTTCAAACAGCGTAATGTTCTCCATAGGATTACCAGCCGGGCTCTTGCCATTTGGATCTCTTTGTATCACATTAATACCTGTTGTATTCCAACTTAAAATAGTCTTGTCAGAAGAAGACAATAATATACCAAGTAATACCAATCCAAAACCAATATGACCAATACTTGCACCTGCCGATTTTAATTTCCCTTTTAAGGTTACCAACCAATAATGTGCATTTGCAACAATTGCAAATACAGAAGACACAGTAGCAACATATAAAGCTGCTAAAAAACCTATTCCTTTTTCGTTATAAGCAATGCCTACAAAAATAAATATTACTGCACTGATTATGGCAGTAATAACTAAAGGCAAACGTATACTCTTAAAAAAACTTCCACTTGCAGCTCCACCTTTGAATTTTAAATATTGTCCAACTGCAGATAAAACACCAATGATAATGGCTACGAAAACCTGTACCTGATTATGTGCAAATGCGGGATCTTCGGATGGAGCAATTTTAGTTCCAAATATTTTATTAAAAACAGGAATAGATGTAATAGCAGTTATTACTGCTGCAGATAAAAATAATACTAATGACCCCACTAACATCCAAAACTCTCTGCTATCTACGGCATCTTCTTTGGCAGGATCGGCCAACACTTTATATCTAAAAAAGTATAAAGCAAGAAATGGAAGAACAAATATATATAGGAACGCTAATAATTGTCCATTCATGCCTAAGTCGGTAAACGCATGCACAGATGTATCTCCTAGTATGCCACTTCGTGTTAAAAATGTTGAGTACACTACTAATAAAAAACTAACTCCAAAAAATAAATAGGTAAGTCTTAATCCTGTTCCTGTTTTACGATAAATAATCGCAGTATGAATAGCTGCAACTAATGCAAGCCAAGGAACTAAAGACGCATTCTCTACAGGATCCCATGCCCAATAACCTCCAAAAGTTAAACTCTCATAAGCCCATGCAGCACCCATCATAATGCCTAAGCCCAACATACCCGCAGACAGTGTTGCCCATGGTAAAGCATTGGACATCCAACTATGGTCTTTTTTCAATAAGCCTACAACAGCAAAAGCAAAAGGAATTGTTGTAGATGCAAATCCCAAGAACAAGAATGGAGGATGTATCACCATCCAATAATTTTGTAATAATGTATTTAAACCTGTTCCGTCTTTTAATACTTGTAAATAATCAGGTCTTGATAAAATTGGCCAAGGCATTTCATCACGTAATAATGAAAAAGGACTGCTTCCAATTTTATGATCTAGTATATATAAACCAACCACCATTGTTGCTAAACTAAATTGAGTGAAACTCACCACCATCATAACACCGTATGAATCTTTCTTCCATTTTGCAGAACGTGCCATGACAATTAATCCTAATACACAATGCCAAAAACTCCATAACAAGAAGCTACCCTCTTGTCCTTCCCAAAAACAACTTAATAAATATTCAGTTGGCATATGCTTATCACTGTGCATGTAAGCATATTTGTATTCAAACATATGATTCGAAATCACATAAAATAAAATAACGAAACTTGCAAAAACTGCAATGGACTCAATAATAAATGCAATGTTTGCCAATCGCTTCCAATCTTTTTCACTGTCTATTCCCTTTGCATAAAAAGCTTTCGCAAAAGCAAAAGTGGCTACCAAGGAAGCCACTAATGAAAGTATCGATAAAAAATAGCCTACTTGACCAGGCAATAAATGCTCTCCAATAAATTGCACTGCTGCCGCGTTAGTTGATGTATTCATCTAGTATTTAATAATAATTAGTTTGTAATAGTCACCGGTTGGTTCTTATTTGCTTCGGCATTGTCCTTATATTTTGAAGGACACTTAAGTACAATAGCCGAACATTCAAATGTATCTCCTTGTACTTTCCCTTTCAAAACCAAACGCTCCGATTTTTCCATATCTGTTGGCATAGTATTGTGATAGACCACATTAATCTTTCCACCCAAGCTATCCTGTACTCCAAATTTCAATAAATTAGGATCTTTAACAGGGTCATATTCTACAGGCACTGATTTATCCATTTTCACGATTAAGTTTAAAAACTTACCCGGTTTTTGCTTAGCTGAACCAACTGTTTCATAACTACTTAAATCACCAGTATAGCTAATTAGCACTACGATTGCAACTGCAATGAGTACCAATAATATAATATGCGTTTTCTTCATGACACAAAGTTAACCAAATGGGCTTAAATTGCACCAAAATTTACCATTCTCATAAATACATTTTATGCGCATTTTCGACTATATCATTATTTGCAAAAGTCCTGACTATAAAAACGTTGACCGTATTAGCCAATTTATGCTACTATTAAGCGTTTTGGGCTATTCTTTTGGCATTTATAAAGGGCTTTTCCCTAAGCCAGCACTCATTATTGCAATTATGACCTCGGTGATATGTTGGTGGATTTTTTGCCAATACCAAAAAAAACAAGGAGGCGTTCCATACTATCGTTTAGGCCTCCTATTTGCTAGTTGGGGTTGGTTTTTAATGCCCAATGCCCTTATCATATCTGGAATATTTCTAATAGGAGCATTGTTTGAGCGTCAGGTTAAATTTCCCTATGAAATTGCCTTTGACCCTACAGGTATTGTAATTAATACTTTCCCTAAAAAGCAAATATCATGGATAGCCATACAAAACGCAATTATAAAAGATGACGTTATTACCATTGATTTTAAGAACAATAAATTAATACAAAAAGACATCAACGAGCCTGTAACAGTGCAGGTTAGTACCGAATTTAATACTTTTTGTGCCGAGCAAATTGCCAATTCAAACCAAATAGTGTCAGAAATTGACGCCAACTAGTTCCTAATTCCCGCTAATTATTACCTTTACCACATGTCATTACAATCCTCTCCCTTTTTATTATACTCCGATGGCGAAGGCCAAATTTTTGAAGATACTAGTTTATACACTGCTGGTCGCGCGGGTTGGGATGCGTATCCTATCCCAGTAGAAGACTGGATTGAATTACCAGAAGGTGGAAATTTATACGAATTGCCAGGACGTAGAGGCATTGGCATTGACGTAGAAACAGGCGAAATGCGTCTTTGTGATTTAGGTTGGGCGGTTGCTGCATTTATACCACCTGCACATACTGGATTATATGTTTCTGCATACGAAACTATGGAAGAAGATGCTCCAACATTGCCTTTGTTTTGCTACACAGCTGTGGGTTGGTTGGACGGAAAAAATTATGTGCCTGCAGTGCGTATCGAAAAAGATATTAGACAGGATTGCGAAGGATATGATCAAGATACTATTGATGCTGGCACACAAAAATTACTTTCATTATATAGCCATAATCGTTTGGTAAAACATTTAATGGAGAATTGTTGTCAAACCTATACTTGTCCTGCTGCACGTAACTTAGCTATGGGCCGTTGGGAATGTCCAATACCTATTTCTCCAGCTTGTAATGCCAATTGTATTGGTTGTATTTCTTTCCAACCACAGGAAGAAGAAATTATTTCGACACAAGACCGCTTAACCTTTAAGCCAACGGCAGCGGAGGTTGTAGAATATACTGTACCTCATTTAATGAGTGCCCCATTCCCAATTGTAAGTTTTGGTCAAGGATGTGAAGGGGAGCCTTTATTAATGTGGGAGACCATTAAAGAAGCTATTATTGAAATAAGAAAACATACCGATAAAGGAAGTATCAATATTAATTCGAATGGTTCAAATCCAAAAGCTGTTGCTGAATTAGCGGCTGTGGGATTAGACAGTTTACGTGTAAGTATGAACTCGGCACGTGAAGATGTTTACACTGCTTATTACCGTCCTAATAATTACACATTTGCAGATATTAAAGAAAGTATTCGTGTAATGTCGGCAGCAGGTAAATGGACTAGCATTAATTATTTTGTTTTTCCTGGGATGACTGATAGTGTTGAAGAATATGAAGCTTTAAGACAATTAATTAAAGACACTGGTTTAAAAATGATTCAATGGAGAAACTTTAATATCGATCCTGATTGGTACTTAGGTAAAATAGGCTTCACCGAAATGGGGGAAATTATGGGTATCAAACAAATGATGGAATTGATTCAAGAAGAATTTCCTGATTTGAAATTTGGATACTACAACCCTCCAATTGAAAGAATCAAAGGTGACTTTACCCAAAACTTTGCGCACCATTGAGAAGAACCAATCAAATAGGTGCTGCGCTTGCCATTAGCTCAACAATAATTTGGTCTGGTAATTTTATTGTATCTCGCTATGCCATTCATTTAGCTGGGCCAATGAGTCTTGCATTTTTTAGATGGACTACAGCTACCTTTTGTATGCTACCCTTTGCATACAATAATATAAAAAAAGAGTGGCCCATTTTTAAAGAAAATAAATTGTACTTTTTTTTAATGGGCTTATTTGGATTTGCAATTTACAATACTCTCATTTATACGGCAGGGCATTATACCACTGCAATTAATATGTCACTATTTGGATCTACGGTGCATCCAATTGTAGCTGCACTATTAGGCGCAATACTTATTCATGAAAAACTACATTGGAAAAATATAACCGGCATTTTATTATGCGTTATTGGAACGATATATCTGTTAACCAAAGGTGATTTACTAAACATCATCCATTTTAAAATTGGCACGGGCGACTTGTGGATGATTGCAGCAGGAACTTGTTTTGGGTCGTACAATGTTTTTGTACGCAAAAAGCCAATTGGCATTTCTAATAATAGTTTTTTATTGTGCTTATTTGCAATAGGTGCTATATTATTGTTCCCAGCAGCAATATTTGAAATGAACTATATTCAGCCTGTAACTTATAACACACATTTACTTTGGGTTGTTTTATATATTGGCATTGGCAATTCAACTATCTCCTACTTAATTTGGAGCAATGCGATACAACGAATTGGCGCTGGCAAAGCGGCCTTATTTAATACATTAGGTCCATTATTAAGTTCATTTGAAGCAGTTCTATTTTTAAATGAATCTTTTAATAAAGCACAAATAATAAGTGGTTTAATAATCATACTTGGCATAGTCATTAACACTTGGCCAACACCCATTAAGCCTATTGTAAAACAAGTTTAATTTTTCATGAGTACAACTATCATTTTACTTTGCATCATTGCATTTTTTGCTGGATTTGTGGACGCAATTGTGGGCGGAGGTGGTTTAATACAAACTCCCGCAGGATTAATATTACTCCCTAATAATTCCGTTGCACAAGTAATTGGCTCTCTTAAAATTCCTTCGTTTACAGGTACCTTTTTTGCTGCAAGAACCTATTTAAAGAAAATAAAAATTCCATTTAAAAGATTATTAATATTTACAAGCATTGCATTTGCTGCATCTTTCACGGGTTCGTATTGTTTAACATTGGTGAGTAACCGATTTATGAAACCGGTAATTTTATTGGTGCTTATACTTGTAGCCATTTATACTTTTACTAAAAAGAACTTTGGCCAAGAAACTAATAATCAAAACCTAAATTTTCCTTGGTATAAGGGTGCACTTATTTGTTTGGCATTAGGATTTTATGATGGTTTTATAGGCCCTGGCGCAGGTAGTTTATTAGTACTTGCATTTATTAGTTGGTTGGGCTTTGATTTTTTGCAAGCCAATGCGCATGCTAAAGTGGTGAACCTAGCTACCAATTTGGGTTCAATTGTTTTATTTACTATAAAAGGCTCAATTCTTTGGCCCATTGCTATACCAATGGCAATATGCAATGCAATTGGCGGTATGATTGGGTCAAGGGTAGCATTAGCACGAGGAAATGGCTTTATCCGAACTGTTTTTTTAATTGTTATAATGGCCACCCTTTGTAGATTGGGATATGATGTATTTTTGCATTAATTTTAAACCATGCAATTAAGCTTCGAACAACAAAAGAATGTAAAGGCAAGTGTTTACACAACTATTATTTGTGTACTTCTTGCATTGTTGTTTATCGTATTGCAATGGCAGCAAACACCTCCTATTATTACACCGCCCCAACCCACTTATATGGAAGTGAATCTGGGTAATAGTGAAACTGGCCAAGGCGACACGCCACCTTTAAGTAAGGAGGCTCCTGCACCCGAAGTAGGTGCAAGCAAACAAGTTAAAGCAAAGGCTGCAGTCAATGCAGTAAAGATTCATACAAATTCCAACGATGCAAATGATGAAGCTACCAAATCATCTACTGCAACAAAACATAATAAAGCCATGCCATTGCCACCCGCTCCAAAGCCAAAAGCTTTAATGGGGAAATATGCAGGAGGTAACGGCAAAGGAGGCAATAATCAGGACAGTTACAATAATGTAAAAGACCAAGGTATTGCTGGCGGAAAAGGTGACCAAGGTGTTGCTAATGGAAGTATAAATGGTAAATCATACACTGGAACCGGTGGGCCATTTGTAACTAAAGGCGACCGTCATGTAACGAAAGTATATTCATTTAATGGCGATGTGGAAGCTGCAACTATTTATGCAGAAATTGAAGTAAACCCAACTGGCAATGGAAGATTTATTCAAATTGTAAAAGGATCTTCTTCCAATGACACTAAATACAAAAAAGCTATTATTGAATACCTTACAAAAATTAGCTTTAATGCAGCCGATCATAGTTCCTTTGTAACTGTGAAGTTTAAATTTGAAGTTCAATAGTTAAGTTTAATTATTTGTATGGCCTACCAAGACACCATTGACTATTTATATAGTCGACTCCCTATGTTTAGTCGAATTGGCGCAGCTGCAATAAAAAAAGATTTAGACAATACTATTTCCATTTGCAATTTTTTAAACAACCCTCAACATAAATTTAAAACCATACATGTAGCTGGTACAAATGGGAAGGGTTCAACTAGCCATATGTTAGCTAGTATATTTCAAGAAGCAGGTTACAAAACAGGGTTATATACATCCCCACATTTATACGATTTTAGAGAGCGTATCAAAGTAAATGGCAAAATGTGTAGCCAAGAATTTGTTACAGAATTTACCAATAAAATAAAAGGGTTAATTGACGAAGTCGAACCTTCGTTTTTTGAAATTACTGTAGGAATGGCATTCGATTATTTTGCACAAGAAAAATGCGATATCGCCATTATTGAAACAGGTTTGGGTGGACGATTAGATAGCACCAATGTAATTAGCCCAGAACTTTCTATTATCACTAATATTGGTTGGGATCATATGGCTTTACTTGGAAATACCCTTGCAGAAATTGCTAGCGAAAAAGCAGGTATCATTAAAACAGAGACTCCAGTAATCATTGGAGAAGCAATTACAGAAACAAAACATTTGTTTGAAGAAAAAGCTGCATCGGTAAACGCTCCTATCTATTTTGCTGAAGATTATTTACAATTAGTGCAATTCCAAAATAATTGGACCACTGCATTATTTGAATTTACACAACCATTAATTCATTATTTAGATGCACCCTTATTTCCAAAGTCATTTACAGTTGAATGTGATTTGCCAGGAAAGTATCAATACAAAAATTTGAAAAGCGTATTAGTAGCAGCACAACTGCTTTCCACCATGGGCTGGAAACTGAATGCTAATAAGGTTTTAAAGGCCTTATTAAATGTAAAGAAAAATACAGGCCTAATGGGCCGTTGGGAATGCATACAAAATAACCCAAGATTAATTTTAGATGTTGCACATAACGAACACGGCATCCATGCATTATTAGAGCAACTTGAAACCTTACATTATAATCAGTTGCATATTATAACAGGAATGGTTAAAGATAAGGATGTTGAAGCTGTATTAAAATTGCTTCCAACAAAGGCGTTATACTATTACACACAATCACATATTCCACGTGCCTTAACCGCAAATGAATTAGCAGCAAAGGGAAATGCGCTAGGGCTTTTAGGCCAACACTACGAGGATGTAAATATCGCAATATCATCGGCAAATAAAAATGCCAACCACAATGATTTGATTCTTGTGATTGGCAGTGTATTTTTAGTAGCAGAGGTTAATCGAAATATTTAGAAAGCGCGAATGGCGCGGACAAAATATGTATTTGATTTAGTACTTAGTGAAATTACTGTTCCATTGTAGAAATATTTACTTACAGAAAAAATGCCATCGGGAGATTCTGAAGAACTCCAATAATAACTAGAGCCGCTAGTGGATGCAAAGTTACCAACAATACCCCTTTGTAAATAAAGCAAATTCAATTCATATATCGAAGGTAAATACCAATCACCATAATCGCCACCGTTGTAATTAGCACAAACCTGAGCAGCATATGTTCCTACACCTTGTTTGTTAATAATTCTTTCTGTATTAAAACTTCCAGCTGTAATACCATCTCTACCAATGTTGATTTGTGTGCCATCATTAGACCATTTAACTCCTGCATTTTGATCTACTGTTGCAGCAATTAATCCATGCCTACCTCCATCGTAAGTATAAAACACAATTCCACCTCCATAAGCTTCACCTATTGAATGCGTTCCACTCGTAATTGTTGTCCAAGTTAATGTTCCACTTGCTGTACTGGTTAAAACTTGTCCATCTGTACCAGATGCTGTTAAACCAGTTCCACCATTAGCAACTGCAGTTGTACCTGTCAAAGTACCCGCATCAATTGTGGTTCCGTATGTTATTTCTTTTGTTGCCAGGTCATAATAAACCGGGCTCTTAGGAGTTGCTAATCGGATTGGTGCAACAAAAAAACCAGTTGTTGAAGCTTCTAGAATTGACCCTGTTGCATTTAAGATAATACTATTTGCTGCTTGATCTGAATATCCTGCAAGTTTACCCAAAGCTATTGACTCCAAACCTTGATTAGAATGGCCAGCGTTTTCACCAATACCAATAGCATTATTCCCTTGATTAGTCTCTCCAGCATAAGATCCAATAACTATAGAAGAAGTGCCTTGATTAATAGACCCTGCATTTGTTCCAATTGCAATTGCATAGTCGCTTTGATAGACATTACCCGAAGCTTCGCCCATTGCAATTGCATCTATACCTTGATTAGTTTTACCAGCATTATTCCCTATACCAATCGCTGCCGTTCCTTGATTCGTTTTAGCTGCGTTTTCGCCAATACCAATAGCTTGATACCCTTGATCAGTAAACCCTGCAGACGTACCAATACCAATAGCATTATTTCTTTGTCCAGTCTCTCCCGCATGCATACCAATCCCTATTGAAGCGATACCTTGACTAGTAGCACCTGCATCTGTTCCAATTGCTATTGCAAATTCATTTTGATTAGTATTGCCAGCATCTGTTCCTATAGCAATAGTTGTTGTATTTTTTTTCACATATGTTATGCCATCTATACTTCCATCGGCTTTTAAAAATTGAGCACTTGTACCTGACGCAGTTCCATATCCAGTGGCACTAACAAAACCTGTTGCACTAATAGTTCCGCTTGTGACCACACTAGTTACACTTGGATTACCTAATTGTATAGTATTGCTTGCGTTTACAATTGCACCAGCACCTATGGCTGTTGCATTTGTCAAAGTACCCACTAATACATCTGCCCCCGAACCAATAGCAGTATTATCATCACCTGCAGTAAGACTAGCTAAACTTGAGTACCCAATTGCTGTATTATCATACCCTGTGATATTTGAATTTAATGCATACGTACCAGTGGCCGTGTTATTTTCACCTGTTGTATTCGAGTATAAAGCAAGTGCCCCAGTTGCTGTATTAAATTTACCACTTGTATTTGCATTAAGCGTCAACGCTCCAAGCGATGAATTATAATCTCCACTTACATTTGAACTTAAAGCATTAGTTCCGATACCAGTATTATATTCACCACTTGTATTTGCATATAAAGAATATCTTCCTAATGCAGTATTAGCCATACCATCTATATTTGAATATAATGATAGTAGACCTATAGCTGTATTATCAAAACCACTAATATTCGAGTTAAATGCGTTTCTACCTAATATGGTATTACTTGAAATACCACCAGCACCTTTACCTACAGTCAAACCATTTATATTTGCATCTACAAGAAAATATTTTGTACCCAAAATTGTTTGGTCTGATGTTAAATCAACAAAATTCGCAGTGCTAGTTCCTGTTCCTCCATGTGCTATATCAATGATGTCTCCATTCCATGAACCCACAAACCCTCTTGCATTAACCAATCCACTTGTGACCACATTGGTTACACTAGGATTACCTAATTGAATGGTGTTACTCTGAAGCACCAATGCATCCGCACCAATAGCAGTAGCATTAAATAAATTAGTGCCATTAACATTGGCTGAACTACCTATAGCAGTATTTGAACTACCCTCTTCATTAGTTTGTAAAGCATTATAACCAATTGCTGTATTCATAATTCCTATTGTATTTGAATTTAAAGAAGATTCTCCAACTGTAGTATTATATCCACCATTGGTATTTAAGATTAATGCATTTGAACCAACACTAGTATTATAATTACCAGCCACATTTGAACTTAAAACATTAGATCCTATGGCAGTATTAAAATCTCCTGTATGATCACTATTACTTAATGCATTCCTTCCAATAACCGTGTTATTAGGACGACTCCCAATACCCATACCTATAGTCAATCTATTAATAGTTAAATCCTTGATAAATTCCTTAACTCCATTTATGGTTTGATCGGTTGAAACATCTACAAATGGCCCAACACTGGTTCCTGTTCCTCCATGTGCAATATCTATAATATCACCTCTCCAAATACCAGTATAATTAGCTGCACTCATAGTTCCATTTGTAATTACACTAGTAACACTTCCATTTCCCAATTGAATCGTATTATCTGCGTTTACAATTGCACCTGCCCCAATGGCTGTTGAATTAGTAATACCATCAAACAATACATCTGCATCTCTTCCAATGGCAGTATTACGACTGCCACTAATATTTGTAATAAGTGTATTACTTCCTATTGCCACATTGTTACTTCCTGACAAGTTATTTTGAAGTGACGAAAAACCATTTGCAACATTTTCATTTCCTGTAACATTATAAGCCAATGCAGAAGTCCCTATTGCTGTATTCGAATTACCAATTTCATTGTTGCTCAATGCCGAAGCACCATTTGCAACATTTT
>CANFLP010000014.1 GCA_947447835.1 Bacteroidota bacterium | reverse complement strand
TGGCCGCTTTAGCTTTATCAGCTGGAACGTTCCATGGTTTAGTTTGTAATAATGTAAAACTTGCAGTTGTAATAAAAACAACGATAAGAGATAAAACAGATAATTTTTTCATTTTTCTTTGATTTTGATGACACAAAGATTAGAATTAAGTGCCTATCCTGAGAATGATGGTAATCATTAAAAAATATGAGTTTCATCATAAGTTCGGTTTCATGACAATTTCATGACAATTCTCATATGCTATTGTAATATATGTCACTATTTAGCCTATAGCCTGAAGTTAGTTTTGTACTCGGAAATATGAAGCGTATAGCAAAGCATTCATAAAGACCTACTATATACTCAAGATTTCCTTGAGATGTTCTATTACTTTAACAGTTAAACAATTTATTTATGAGAAAAGTTTCATTGGTCAAACTGATCACACTTTTTCTACTAGGGGTAACAATTACCACTTTCTCTATTCAATGTAAAAAAGAGGATAATAGTGCAGTGATTAAGGGCCTAGACAGATCCTTTACAGGAGCTGCCGATAGTACAGTTTACGCATCTTTTTATAGTAACAACCTTTTTGCTATGGCTGATTTGACGCCAAAGATTAACGATAGCATCAATTTTAGAGGTGTACAAAGTATTATCACTGAAGATTGTGCAAGTGCAAATTGTCATGGCGGTCCAATTAGTCCTAAGTTTACTACCTATGCTGATATTATGAAGTATGTGGTTGCAAAAGATCCAGCTTCAAGCAAACTATGGAACTACATTACAACAAATGACTTTAATAAAGCAATGCCTCCTGTTACATCAGGTGTAGATGTTTCTCCATCGGATAAGGCTATTATTTACAACTGGATATTAAATGGCGCTAAAGAAAAGCCCGATGTAAATGACTTCAGACCAGTTGCTATTTCAATTATAAGTAATGGTTGTACCTCTGGTAACTGTCACAATGAAGCCACTAGTACAGGCGCTTGGGCTAGAAAAGGTCTTGTTCCGGGAATGGCAGCAGGTGATACTACTCAATGGTCTTATATTAACCCAGTAACTGCAGCAGTAACTGTTTATTGTCAACTTTCAAACAATACTATTCGTGGTACTGTGTTACAAGCATATAAGGATAGTGTTAGGAAATTTTATACTGATACTCTTGCTAACGCTAGTTTCAGACCAACTAAAACATTCTCTACTCCTGTTTCTGCTTCAAGTACACGTGGACCATTCAATACTTATGATGACATTTTATTTGACATTAATTATCCTAAAGGACTTAGAAGCAATACAGCAATATCATATACTGATCCTGCAACTAGTAAAAAATTCTATGTTAAGGGTGATTATTTAAATTCAGCTACTGGCCTATTATTAAGAATTGATTCAACAGTATTAATGGCTAACCCAAGAACTGGTGTATATGGTGCTACTAATACAGGAAGCATGGCTTGGGATGATGGTGGTATTAAGCCAAATGAAATTGCCTTAATCAAAGCATGGTATTTTGCTGATCCTAATATTCCGGATGTATGGAAATACGGAACTACTGGTGCTGGTATTTTCAAATATAAAGTATCAGGAAAAGTAATTACAAAGTAACCGAATTCAATTAACACAAACTTTAGAGATATGAAACTTAGATTAATAACAATGGCTGTCCTTGCAACAATGGTAACAACTACATTTACTTCATGTTACAAGAACAAAGCAGATATCGAATCATTGCCAATGGTTTCTTTTAGGAGCGAAATAGTTCCAATTGTAACCTCAGGTGCATGTGGATGTCACAATAACGGTGTAAGCAAAACTGCTGTACAGTTTTCACATTTAGATACCGTGTTTTATCCAGCTATCTTAGCGAGGGTAACCAATTTTAAAGACATGGCCAACGATGCTGGGAAACACCCTGGTGATGGTAATGTTGCTTTCACTCCAACACAAAAACAAGTAGTACAAACTTGGATTACACAAGGCGCTAAAGATGATGGTGGTGGTTGCGTTGTTTCTGGTGCAATTACTTACAACGCCAATTTTGTGCCAATATATAATTCTACTTGCAAAAGTTCCACTTGTCATGGAGGCGTAGGCCCAGTATTGACTTACAGTATATTACAAACTGATAAGGATAAACTTACAACAATGATGAAGAGTGGTGGTGCAACAGGCCATCCTGGACCAGTATTAAGTTTAAACTCTTGTACAACCAATACTATTTTAGCTTGGATTGCACAAGGTCAACCACAATAGTTAATTCAAATTCGTCAATTAATTATTAATTGTTTTTAAATCAAAAAATTATGAAAAAAATATTTACACTTAGTATACTTTGTCTAGGATTATTAACACAGTCTTTCGCACAAACCGATACGACAGCTGCACCAGTTAAAGTAGCTCCAAAACAAAAAATTACTAAAAATGTTTTTAGCACATCTAAGCTAATTAACATGCAAACCACCGAAATGGGTGCGCCAGGTGCTTTACAATTTATGATATCTCACCACTTTAGCGAAATTGCTCCAAAAGGTGCAGAGTCTCAAATGGGTGCTCAATTATTAGGTATCAACTCCGGTTTAGCATATACCTATTTATCATTTGACTATTCTCCAGTACGTTGGCTGAACCTTGGTTTTGCAGCTGCAGGTAGCTCAAAATATGAAGGTTTTACAAAAATTAAATTATTACGTCAACAAACTGGCTTACACAATTATCCTGTATCTGTTGCAGTATTTTCTTTGTTTGGCGTAAATACAGCACCTGATAAAACAATCACATTTGTTGGTGACAGATTCAATTATGTAAATCAATTATTAATTTCTCGTAAGTTTAATGATAAGCTTTCCTTACAAGTAATGCCAACAGTGGTTCACTATAATAAAGTGCCATATGGTGTTAACAATGACAATGATGTTTATTCTGTTGGAGTGGGTGGTAAATACAAAGTTTCTGATGTCGTAAGTTTAGATTTTGAATATTCTCGTCAGTTAAACATGGTAGAAAATGTGTTAACTAGTACAGGTAATATTATAAACTACCAAGCAGATTTACTTTCTGTAGGTGTTGAGCTTAATTCTGGTGGCCACCAATTCAGATTCTTTGTTGGTAACACAACTGCAGGTTCTAATATCGATCAGTTAACTAGAAATACAAAGAGTATTGCAGATGGTAATTTCGCTCTTGGCTTTACCATTAACCGTAGTATGTTTTTAGGAAAATAGATACATTTCAAGATTACTTGTCAAAAGCACCAACTACATGTTGGTGCTTTTTTTATGCGCTACCTTTCGGTTGAATATTTAGAACTATTACTTATTGTTAATTATTAACCGATTAGTTAAATCAAATTTGTACTTTTAATACACAATTATCTCTTATGACAAAGCAATTCGCTGCATTTGTAAATAAAATAAATGCTCCTATTCGTTTCGGATATTTTTTAGCCACCCAACTACCTGCCGCTTTTTTTGTTGGATTAAGATTAAATAAAATCAATCAGAACGATTGTACAATTAAAGTTAGGCACTCATGGTTTAGTAAGAATCCTTTTAAGTCGGTGTATTTTGCTGCACAAGCAATGGCTGCAGAAATGAGTACGGGATTATTAGCATTTGGTCATATCTATAAAAGAATTCCTAAAGTTAGTATGCTGGTCATAAAAATGGAAGTGAACTACACTAAGAAAGGTACTGGCAATTTATACTTTACATGTAATGACGGACTGGCGATTCAAAACGCAATTGAAGAGGCAATACAAACCGGTGAAGGGAAAACCTTAGTTTGTCACTCTATTGGGAAAAACGAGTCCAATGAAACTGTTGCTGAATTTGCATTTACTTGGAGTTTTAAAGCAAAAGCTAATTAATTTTGTTACTGTATAATATCTTTACTTACACTAAAATGTTTTAGTTCCATTAGGCTGATAAGCAAAGCGGAATGTATAATAGCGTTGTTTAGTTAACTTTTCCATATCTGTAGCAGAAGCTGGCAATGTTACGCCTCCTTTATAATAACAAGTGATTTCCATTTTCGCATATTTACCAGATGCAGTTCTTATTACCAAAACTCTTCCCGCTAATGGTGTAATTAAGCTAGTTAATTGATCATAAGTATACCATCCTTTACCACTACCTGTTGTAATTGCATAAGCTGTTGGTGCATTGTCTGTTTTAAATACCGAATCAGTAGGTATTGTTTTTAAATCGTCAAATAAACCTGTGTATACAAATGCGCCACCTTGTCCTACACCACTCGTTCCCCCGTTCGTTAATATACGTGTAGACATGAATGCGATATCCCACTTTGTACTTGCACTATCCGTATTAGAAACTAAAGCATTCTTCTCTAAACTATAAAAAGTGTATTTGCCATTTGTGATAGGCACTCCTTGTGCACTTAGTCCAACTACGGTGTCTGCTGGTATGTCCTTAACCAACAATGCGGTTACGGGCAAAACTGTTGTAGTGGAAGACTTTGAACAGGCTACTACACTCATTAATACTATGGATAAAAGTGCGATTGATTGAAAACTTTTTTTCATGTGATATTATTTTTTTGATATTTGATATTTGATGGTGCCAAAGAAAGTTCTACCAGATAGGTTTGGCAAATTACCTGCGTCAATATAATTAGTGATATTATCACAACCTAGTTGTAATGAAAATCCATTAGCCCAGTCCTTTCCAACAGATGCATGTAATGAAATATATCCTTTAGCAAAATCATCGCCAATATCATACACTTCATTGCCATTAGTATTATTTACAGCCCATTTACCTCGATATAACATTCTAAAATTTGCAAAACAGCCAATAGAATTATAATAATTTATTTTCAACTGTGCTTTGTGTTTGCTATTATTTGGCAAGCCTACATAATCATTTAATGATAATAGTTTGCTATACCCATTAGCATCCCTGGTATAAACATGACCTGCTTTGATTTGTGCAATTTGATCCTTATCTCCGGTTTCTAAATACTGGTAGCCTCCACTTAATATAATATGCTTTGCTATTTTTTGTTTTACTTCCACTTCAACACCTTGCGTAAATGCGCGTCCAATATTTAAATAACTAAATATTTGAGCACCAGAAATGTAAGAACCTACTTGTTGAACTTGTATTAGATTACTGATGTCATTACGAAATAATTGAACACTTAAATAAGTATTTTGACTTGGTTCGTAATCCCATGAAAAGTGCATCCCTGTTGAATATTCTGGTTTCAATACTTTTAATTGATAAAAATTATCATACAGAGACCCAATCTGTCCTAATGATGCTAATTGATTAATTACTTGTTGTGCTTGTGCAGTTCCAAATACACTGTAGCCTCCAGCTGCAGCATTTGTAAAGTCCAAATACATTTGTCTAAAGTCTGGTGCTTTAAAGCCTTGTCCAACACTAAATTTTATTTTATTTTTTGCATTAATTTTATACAAAGTAGAAACCTTTGGGCTGAATGCCGAAGCGTATGTCTCATTTTTATCAAATCTCAATCCTCCAATAAGAATAAACTTATTATTAGGCATCCACTCCATTTGTGTAAAGCCATATTGAATTGCATTATTTTTTCTTACTTTTTCGCTATCATATCTTGTACTTTTAACACCTTCCCAGGCTGCACCTGCTCCAAACAAAATATTCAATTGTTTGTTTACATTCCAATCTGTTTGATTTTCTACTCTTTTAAATAAGTGATTTAGTAAATCATAATAGGGTGTGCCAGAAACCGTCATCAGATCTTGTTTTGAATTATAGTCTGTCAAATATGATCTAAAGCTTGTCTTTAAATTATTTGAAAATCTGTGATTGAGTGTTGCGTTAAAATTTTGATCGGTATTATGTTCTTTTCCATTAGAAGTAATTGTAGTCCCTCCGTTACTTACCGAAATATCATTTTGTATTTTTTCGTCAGTTATTCTTACACCTAAAGAAATATTCGTGTTCGCTGTTAAGTTATATTTTAGTTGCTGATTAACAGTAAGCCTTTCAATTGGGGTGGTTACCCTGCTTGAACTATTTGGCCTAATACTATACCCGTTTGTTGAATAGTAATTATAAAAGCCTTGATAAAATGCTTGCTTTGTAGCAATGGCATTGTTAACACCTGCATCAATCGTTTCATAGGTCCCGTATCTTAATGAAGCCTGAATAGGAATTGCAGTACTAGCGTCTGTTATAATATTAATTACCCCCGCCATTGCCTCGCTTCCATATAAACTAGAAGAGGGTCCCTTAACTATTTCAATTTTTTTAATATTACCTAGTGCAATTCGGTTTAAGTCTAATACACCAGCCGTTCTACCTACCAGCGGCTCGCCGTTAATGAGTATAATAGTATAATCTGGATTTAAGCCTTGCATTTGAACACCGGCACCAAAACCACTTGTAATGGTTAGTCCAGGTTGCTCTTTTAATATGTCTGTTAAACGTAATGATCCATTCTGTTGCAATTGTTTTGCATTTACAATGGTAACCGGAACAGTTACATTGCTTAGTTTTCGTTCTTGTCTATTTGCTGTCACAACCACACTATCCCCTTGCATTTGCATGGTATCTTTCACGAACCTAATTTGTGCAAATAAAATATTGGGTGCTAGTAGTAGTGTGTATATTATGCTTTTTTTCATCCTAGCACAAAGGTGCACCAATGCTTTAGAGAAATTAAAACATGCAACTACTAATTACATTTTAAGTAGCATAATTTGACATTACTATGACAATTGAGCTTTGCCATTAATTATTTTCTAAAATTCTTTGAATTGTCTTTACCTCTGTAGGATTAATAAAATATTCATAAAAACGCTTATCATCTAATTTTCTAGTGCTCCCAATAAGCATCACATTAGATTGTGTT
Source organism: Bacteroidota bacterium (assembly GCA_947447835.1). GTDB lineage: Bacteria > Bacteroidota > Bacteroidia > Chitinophagales > Chitinophagaceae > Sediminibacterium. Next base: position 17,107 of record CANFLP010000014.1, on the reverse strand, counting down.
ATAAACTCATATTTATCATTAATGGCATTCATTACATCACTACGCACTTTTTTCTGAAGTCCAATATTTTTGTCCTTTATCCCTAAAACATGATTTATTTGATGAATTTCAACATTCACGTTTTTTAAAGTTGATGATAATAGCAAATTAATAAGTGAGACTTCTGTGCCAATAAATGCTTGAGTAACAGATTTACTTTTTAATATTTTTAATTGAGCCGCTTCTATCTTAATTCTTACACTTCTGTTAAATAACCAAACAGACCCTGCTACTATGAGGATTATAGTGATTATGGCTAAAAAGATATAATATAGTCGTATTTCAGAACTCCACATATTCGACTTTAGCAATTCAAAGTCAGTGAGTTTAAATGGATACACATTAAAAGTTTTATTACCTACACTGTAACTATATATATTTCCTTTATAAATAAACATATTTACAAAAGAGGCCCGTCTTATTAAAAACTGATTTAAATCCGAGTTCCTTGATTTGTATATTTTATTGTGTGCAAAATCAAATAAATAGGCTCCATCATGTACTAAATGTAACAAGCCATTGGTATATTTTAAAAATGCACCCGTTGCAGCATCTGATTGGACTAGCTCTTTAGTAGCACTTTCTAAATCACCCAGCTTTTCCCATTTACGGGTTTTTAAATCTAAATTATAGCTTGCATAATCTGGAACTCCTTTAATATTTTCGGCTCCTTCAATTCCTGCATTAATAATCCTTTGAAAAGGAACATATAGTTTACCCTGTTTTTCATCAAACCATACATATTGGGTAGAAATTACCTCTTTATTTAATGGTGTAATATCCCATTCGCTATCTTCAAAATTGAATTTTCTCAAATGACCATTGTTCTTCCAAAAACCATATCCCCCATAACTATATAACTGATTTTGATAAAAGAAGGCTGTACAGTTAATATTATAGTTCAAATTGATTGTGTGGTCAATTCTTCTATAAACGCAATTTGCTGAATCATAGCTAATTAGCTTATAAATGAAGCCTGTTTGCTCGATTAAAATATAAATATCGGACCCATTTTTTATTAAATGTTGTGCATTTGAAGCTAACATAGTATGAGATAAGGGCAGGGGGCTAGTTTCTTGGGACAAACTAACATCCATATTAAAGTCTCTTAATTTTAGAATTTGTGCCAAAAAGGGATTATTTGGAACATTATATAGACTATCCAAACCTTGGGCACTTGAATTAAGGGAGTAAATTGTAAATAAAACTATCAGAAAAGTACTGTATCGATTAAAAGTATAACTCATTGTTTTTCAATATATTAATAGGAAAGTAACGTATTATATTAGATAATAAACTAATTAAAGATAAGAAATAACCTATTACACCACCCAAACGGTAACGCATTAATATGTTCACTATCCTAATTTATGCCAAATTGTATCAGCTTTTGGGGGAAAGCTATGGATTTTATAAAAAGGGAAGTGGGCAACCGCTTCCCTTTTTCATTTGTACTGCTAAGCCACACACCTTTCAATATCTCATAGGGATTAATCACGCTGTCTTGTAAGCTTAATATTGGACCAAATCAATCCATTTGTTAACAATTTAGTAATCTAGAATTAATATATATTCATACCTAAAACGGCAACTTTACAACCTACAATCAACCACAAAAATTTAGTTATGGACTTTAATTCAATCATGAAGATTTTCTTACCAAAGGACAGAGTATTTTTTCAATTATTTGAAGATGTTTCTGAGCATGTACATCAAATGGGTGAAAAATTAAAGGAGATGGTAAACGAGCCAGATGCCGATGTAAGAGCAAACATTTTGGCTCAAATTGAAAACCTAGAACACAAAAATGACGATTTAACTCATAATATTTTTACAGAATTAGGCAGAAATTTCATCACTCCATTTGACAGAGAGGATATTCACTACTTAGCAACTTCGTTGGATGATATCGCTGACTATATTTATGCTTCTGCTAAAAAAATTAATTTCTATAAAGTAAACCCTAATGATACTGGTATCCACAAATTAGCCGAACTAATTTTACAAGGTACTGCTGAAACTAAGAAAGCAGTAATGGGATTACGTAACATGAAAAATATTAAGGAAATGACCGAAGCTATGATTAAAGTAAATAGCATCGAGAACCAAGCTGATGATGTATTTGATATGAGTATTGAGAAGTTATTTGAGCAAGAAAATGATTTCAAAGAAGTTATTAAGAAAAGAGAGATCTATCAAGTTTTAGAAATTGCAACTGATAAGATTGAAGACGTTTCTAATGTAATTGAATCTATCATTATCAAGTACGCTTAATTTAACACCCGATGACTTTATTAATTATCATTATAGCGCTTGCGCTTATTTTTGACTATATCAATGGTTTCCACGATGCTGCAAACTCAATTGCAACCGTGGTTTCTACTAAAGTGCTTACACCACTTCAGGCGGTATTATGGGCGGCTTTGTTTAATGCTGTTGCTTATTGGATTTTCAAAGACCACGCTGTAGCTAACTCTATTAGCAAAACAGTATACAAGGACTTTATTACCTTACCTGTAATTTTTTCTGGACTATTAGCTGCCATATTTTGGAATCTTCTTACATGGTGGTATGGTATCCCTTCATCATCATCGCACACATTAATAGGTGGATTTGCTGGTGCAGCTATTGCACATGCTCTTATGATTAAAGGCCTTGATTACTCTTGGTCAAAAATTGTAGATGCTGATACCATTTTAAAAACCATATTATTTATTTTCTTGGCTCCTATTATAGGTATCATCATTTCAGTATTTATTACCCTTGTGACTATCATGCGTAATATCTGGTGGAGATTGGTGATCATTTCATTAGCTACATTAGCTACCATATTAATGTTTGACCGTTTTGAAGATCAAAAAATTCACGAAAACGTACAAAAGTTTTATGGCATAGATAAGTATAGCAAAGAGGTTAAATCTTTAAAAGAAGATTTAACACACCATGAAGGAGATACTATAATAATTGCTAAATTAAAATTGAATGAAGAAAAACTAGCAAAGGCAACTGAAACATACGAGCACATTAACCCCTATTTAAGCCAATACGACAAGTTAGGCGCTAATCAAATTGCAAAAATTGCTAATGATAGTGGGTGGGTGAAAAATGTAGCAGCTAGTAAAATAAAAGATGCTGCAAGAAACGCAAATGACTTTTTAGTTATGGAAGCAAAAGCACCAGAAAACAAAGAAGTTAAGGCTGTCTATGATATTGCTAAAGACAAAACCGAAGGTTATAAAGAACCTTTAAAATTATATCTAGCACATACAATAAGTGCTGATTCTGCTATTGTAGCGATGAATGCAATCTATCCAATTCAACCAAATAATGTAGAAAAGGTTAAGGCTAAAATTGAAAAGTTCAATATCGAAAAAACACTAGCTGGTGAAATTGACAAAGCAGATAACTCTATTATAGAATACGGTATCATAGGGGCGTCTATACTATTTATGTTAGTGTATTTATTTGTTGAGAAAATTAAAACACCAACAGCATATACAGTTGCAAATATGTTTAAGAAATTACAATTGTTTAGCTCTGCTGCTTTTAGTATTGGACATGGCGGTAATGATGCTCAAAAAGTAATGGGTATTATTGGAGCTGCATTAATTGCCAATGGAACTATTCAGGACTTTGGCCAATTACCAAGCTGGGTGCCTGTGGCTTGTTATTTAGCCATTGGATTGGGAACAATGAGCGGGGGTTGGAAAATTGTAAAAACTATGGGATCTAAAATTACCAAAGTAACTCCTCTTGAAGGTGTTGCTGCAGAAACTGCTGGTGCTTTTACTTTATTCTTTACTGGTCAAATGGGTATTCCGGTTTCAACAACACATACTATTACAGGATCTATAATTGGCGTTGGTGCAACTAAGCGTTTAAGTGCCGTTAGATGGGGTGTGACTACTAACTTATTATGGGCATGGATATTAACCATTCCAGTGAGTGCTGTATTAGCTGCTGTTACTTACATGATTGTTAACTACCTTTTAAAATAAGGGTTTTTACATACTTAAATTCTACTTTAAAAATCCCTCGAAATTCGAGGGATTTTTTTTTTGCATAATGCATTACAAACGATTGCGGTATATAAATAACATATCGTTAGTTAGCATCCTAATATATTTAAATGAATCAGGGTTACCTTTTTAAAGAAATGGTATTAAGAGTAGAAAACATACTACTATGATTGAGAAAAAATATTTCAAAACTAAGGACTACGTAAAAGTTAAATTCACTTTAAATGCTGAAGCAAAAAAAGTGGATATTTTAGGTTTAAATAATGAGTGGAAAAAGGGCTTGTCTATGACAAAGAAAAAAGATGGTGTATTTACTGCAGAAGTAAACTTACCAAAAGAATCTACGCATGAGTTTAAATATTTTGCCGACAAGAAAATTTGGTTAAATGATGAGCAAGCGGAACACCAAGCAGCAAATGTTTTTGGAACAACAAATAGTGTTGTAACAGTATAAAGGATTTGGTTTTAAATAAAGAATATAATCGATTGAGAAGCCCTTGCATTGCAGGGGCTTTTTTATTGCTATGAATGTGTTACTTAAATGAAATTGGAATTACTTTATGTTGGCGATCGTCAATATATTTAAAAGAGCTGCCATCAAAGAATCCATTTTGCTCTAATGCTACGCGCACTGGTGCATCCCATCCCTTAATGGCGTGCATTGCATTTAACTCAATCGAATAGCATGTGTTTGCATGCATTTTATAATCACCCGAACCAGGTACTCCATTTTGCATATCCCACATGCCGATAGTTGGTCCAGCTGCATGCCCATGAAATCCAATTGGATGTGTATATATACTAGGCTTTATTCCTTCTGCTTTTGCAGTACTTAATGCAGTCGCTAAAATTTCATTCCCAGACTTTCCAATTACAAAACTATTAGTGAGTATATCTTGTAGACGATTAGTTTTACCAAATGCATCTTGCAATTCACTTGGCACTTCTTTTTCGTTTGCTAATAATACATAGGCTTGTTCTTGAACATCCGAATTAAGTCGCAAATAACTTATTCCAAAATCAACATGTAAAAAGTCGCCTCTATGAATAACTTCATCCTTTGTATTAGTTATTCGTCTTTGAATTTCAACAGATGGATGAAACCAGGTGGATAATCCCATATCACTCAATTTTTGTCTAAACCACCATTCCAAATCGTTTGTGGTTGTTTGATCTACTTTTATAACCTTATTGCTAAAACCCTCTTTGATTATAGCGTGGGTGATTTCCAAAAGAATTGGATAGTACGCCATTTCCTTAGCAGTTCTTGTTTCTAGCCAAGCCACTGCTAATGGTTCAGCTGAAACTACTTTAGCATGTTCCCCTTTTGGCAAATAGCTCATAAACGCTTTATATTCTGTATGGTCTAGGCCATCGGCATGTGCAAAATCTTCTGAAAAATTTAGAGCAATTTTGTTTGGATTTATTTTTTGAATTAATTGTATTAGGGCTTCCCATTGATTAGGTGTATTTTCTACATCCCACGCTGCAGTAATTTCTTTTCCCACGGGATATCTGGCTACTGCGTATTTTTCAAGCTTACCGGTTTTAGCATTATTATAAAAAACCAAAATGGTTCTACGTCTTGCAGCCAACCATTCAGCAGGTAAAAATGTTTTAACAATTGGGTCTTCATTATATTCTCTGGTCATCATCACCCAACAATCCAACTTAGTACTAGTCATTAGTTGGGGTAATAAATTATTGATTCTGTCTGACAATAATTCATTGATAATATCGGCCTGTTGTCTTACTGTTTTAACTTGGGCATTTGCAACCAGCAACAAACAAGTCAACAATATTGTTGTAAATATTTTTCTCATATAATGTAATTATTAGGCTTAATAGGTAAGAACTAAATTAACTACTAAATTTGCATTTATGAAGTTTTGTTTAGGCCTATTATCTATTTTATTACTATTTATAAATGCACAAGGCCTTGCTCAGGATAGTTCATTTAATCAATTGGGCACCGTGGTGGTTACGGCTAGTAAATTTAATGAGCGTAGAATCGAATCTCCCATTGCCATTTCCACCATAAGTACAAAAAGCATGAAGGAAACCAATGCCAGCAGGATTGACTTCCTTTTAAATTCAGTGAGTGGAGTGTATATGCCTAGTATTGGCAATGAACAGCATATGATGGCAATTAGACAACCCATTTCCTTAAAAGGGCTCTATTTGTATTTAGAAGATGGAATGCCAATTAGAACAAGTGGTCTATTTAGTAATAATGCCTTAATTGAAATTAACACGAACAATATTGGGCATATTGAAATTATAAAGGGACCCGCATCTGCATTATATGGTGCCGAGGCGATTGGTGGGGTATTAAACTTTATCTCCGAGGCAACAATTAACATGCCCCTGGTTCAATTTCGAAGTCAGGTTAACTCCTTAGGACTTAAACAGCTTGACTTAAGCTTATCAAGTTCCAATTCAAAAGGAGGCTGGACTATGAATACAAGTTGGTCGGATCAACAAGGTGGCCCTATTGATTATAGCAATTATTACAAAAAGGCGTTGAGTGTGAGACATGACTTTTCAATAACAAAAAAAATAAGTGGATTCCAATCCTTACAATACATCAACTATAATGCTCAAATGACGGGATCGGTTGATAGCGTTCATTTTTTTCAACATAATTTTAGTTCACTACAAACATTTACCTATCGAAAAATAAATGCATTAAGATTTAGGCAAAAACTAAACTATCAATGGAATAAAAATAATGCTAGTATATTGAACTTCATGTATAGGAATAATACGATGGATCAAAATCCAACTTATTCAATTGCATCTACTAGCAATCTCACAAAATTCAAAGGACAAATTAATAGCAATCATTTTAATTCGATTGTAATAGACTTACAACAAGCAATCCAACTTCCTGAACTACAAAGCAAATTAGTATTTGGTGGCGTATTAGACATTAGCCATCAGCATTTTAACGCCCATTATATCGATATATTTAAGGACACAGCTATTGGTAAATACACTAAATACAGTTTTCCCATACGCGACTCTCTATTAAGCTATTACACATCTAATATCTTAAATAAGGCTGTTTACATTAATCTAATAACTAGCATAAGCCATGCTATCAAAATGAATGCAACAGTCCGTTACGATCAATTTGACTATCTATTCAATAATAAATTGACAACAGGTACACCATCTTCTAATAATTATTTCAAACAGTTTACGCCTAAAATTGGATTTACCTATAATAATAATAAATGGGGTGGTTATATAAATTATGGGGAGGGTTTTGTACCACCACAAATAACCGAAATGTATAATGCGGTTCGCGTGCCTTATCTACTGCCACAATCCTTTAGCAATAAGGAGATTGGCATCTGGTATCAAAAGAAAAAATGGTACACAGAAATAAGTATGTATCAAATGATGGGTCGAAATGAAATCATTTCAGTAAGACAGTCTGACGGAGTAAACCTAAATCAAAATGCGGGCAGCACGAATCATATTGGTATAGAATACACTATAAAATATAAAGCAGATAAGAAAATTGAATTTAATTGGAATGGCACTTTTGCAAAACATACTTATACAAGTACAAATATTAAAGGAGTAGATGTAAGTGGTAAAGAAATGAGCGCTGCACCCAATTTTTGGAACAACTTAAGCAGTATTTGGAAAATAAATAACAAATTGAGTGCCTTAGCCGAATGGCAACATCAGTCGGATTATTTTATGGACGAAACAAATGCAACAAAATATCCAGGATTTGATGTTGTAAATATTAGATTCAACTATCAAATGAATAAATCAACTTTTTGGTTACACTTGTTAAATATAGGTAATGCTTATTATGCTACCATGGCTACAAAAAACTTTAGCGTAAAAGGAAATGCTGCGTACTCCTATTATATTGGGGAGCCACGCAGCATTGCACTTGGTTGGAAATGGACTATAGAAAAAAGAGATTAGTTCATTCTAATTCTCATGCCTCCCATTCCACCGCCTTTTTGCATATCTTCTATAATTTTTTTCATAGCGTCTTGAAATTGTGCTCTATTCATCTTATCCCCTTTGGTAGGTTGCACCAATTCTTTCTTAGCATACTTACTTGTTATTTCAGTTGCAGTTGTCACATTGGCTCCATTGTCCATATCAACTTCTAAAATTGCACCTGGCAAACCAGCGTAAGCATCAGGACCAATTGAAGCAGGAATTTCTTCGGTATACCAAACAGTTACGTCTGTCATTTTTTGAGCAACTGGTGTAGCACTTGCTTTATTTGCAGTATCCGCAGTGGCTGCTCTTCCACCTTGTCTTCCACCTGGTCCACCCATACGAACGGATTGTGCAGCAACTGATGTAGTTGCTTTTTTACATAAATGTTTTGCAATTGTTTTAGTCTCTTCAGAAATTTTCCATTGTATTGGTTTTAAAGAATCGACAATTAAAAAAGTTTTCTCGTACATGGCACGTGACTCATATTGAGTTTGCGTAGTTAAATTAGTGAAAGTCGAAGTTTCAGGCATTCTAAACATAAAACGTTGACCACCTCTATCGCCACCATTGTTTGCAAAAGGATCTGGCGCCTCGTCTTCTGGAACGGTTCTATACAAACTTGCTTGCTCATTGAACAAAAGTTCAAATTGAGACGTTCTAAACTCTGGTATTCTTGAACGCATCTCCGGATCCGTTATCATTTTATACATGTTTATCTTTTGAGTATAAACAATTCTGCCTTCTTTCATTTGAGCCGACACCGTAGTTATCGAAACAGCTAAAACCGTCAATACGAATAATATTTTCTTCATAGTAATAATTGATTATTTAAATATACAAATTGTTTTGAATTTACATTCTAATTGTCATTCTTGGACCACCGCCACTAGCTCCAGTTAAGCCAGACTTTTGTAAACTATAAGTAAAGCCTACCAAGAAGTATTGATTAATCACGTTATAAGACTGGTCAACAATTTGGTTCTGTGATACATTACGTGAAACTCCAACGTTTTTGTTCAAAATATCAAAAGCACTAATTTTTAATTCAGCTCTTTTATTTTTCATAAAGAATTTTGAAATACTTGCATTCCAAATAGGCACTGCTGTATTATATCCCGGTGCACGACCTTCATTAATAGTATAATTTAATGACTGATTTAACACTATTTCAAATGGCAGATAATTGGTTATATCTGCACCATACACTCTTGTTAAATAATTTGTATTTAATGCAGGATTAATTGCGTTATTAGTGGTGCTATAGGAATGTCTTGCATTTAAATTAACATCCATCAACTCATCCATTGAAAAAGTATAAGTAAAGCTAGGGCCAACCGATTTAATTAGCGTAGTGTTTAACAACCCGTTAGAATAAGAAATGTTGTTATTAATACCGCCATTCAAACCAAAATTAAAACGAGAGTAAATTTGTTTAACCCCAAATCCGTAATTCGCAGATCCGTTTATGCGATATACTCCATTTACATTCACTGGTTTAGAAAGTATTGCCCTACTAGGTAATACGCTGTCGTAATTAACAATAGAGTTATTTACGAACTGAGCACTTAATAATGCAAAGAAATTTCTTTGCGCTAATATTTTAGAAGAAAAATAAGTTAAGTTGATATTGTTAGTATAGCTTCTTTTTAAGTCTGGATTACCTATAGTCTGATTGTTAATATTACTTTGATCAAGTACTGGTTGTAATTGTGTTAATGAAGGTTGATTCGTAGAAGTACGATAATTAAATCTAAAATTTTGCGTTTGTGAAAAATTATATACAAATAAAGCAGACGGCAAGATGTCCTTGAAATCATGCTTGATTTTTGTATTTGCACTTGTGTTTTCTCCATTTAACATGGCGTCCTGTAATGAGAACCCAGTTGAAAAATTATACTTCTTTTGATTAAATCTATAATTCATGCCGCCACCCGCGTAGGTGTATTCACTATTATATTCATTCGTTAATCTTGTATTTAGAACATCATACAAACTACTTGCACTATTTTTATCGTATACTTTTTTGCTTGTAGATCCTATATTTTTATTTAAAAAAGCATTGAATTCTAATAAAGATTTTTTACCAAGTGGTTCTGTATACACGATATTCGCTGAATAAGATTGAGTCAAGCCTTTTCTATTATTTTTTTGATCTATAATAGAATCCTTTGTAATAACTCCAAAATTATAATATAGCTGATCGGTATACTGGCTGCTATTAGATGTTGAGCTATTGTAACCCTGTGTAATAGTAGATGACAAAGTGCGTCCTTTTTTCTCAAACTTCTTTCTCAATAATAATGTATTAGATAAATTAACCGCATCTGTGACACTAGAAGAATTAGTTGTAGTTGCATTCGTCATAGTGCCGTCTGGCAACATAGTACTACTAGTTGATATGCCATTAGATGTATTATGCTGATTTGAAATTGAAGGTGTGTATTTATAAGAAAAAGTTTCAGACACTTTATTATCAATGGTCATGCCTAATTTTTCTTGCTGATTGCGTGAAGTTGAATTTGAAGTACTTGAGCGATTGAATAAATTTCCAGGTGTAAGGTTTTGTGTATAAGATTTACTGATGTTATTTCGTTCAACATCATTTGCGTTTGCATTTACATTGAAATCCATTTTTTTATCGTTCAGTAAATTGGAGTAGTTCCCACCCAATGAATAAGTATTGGCTACTCCTTGTGCATTTGCATCTGTTCCGCCGCCGCCACCTCCAACAGCAATAGTCATTCCACCGCCTCCTCTTCCACCTCCACCACCACCGGAAAAATTGGAAACATCATTCGTAGAGAATGACTGTCTATTTGTATTATTAGCCGATCCTATCACAGAAAACTGCTCGTCGTTATTTATTCTATTTACATTTCCCTGTCCATCAAATCTGCCTGGTACACCTGCACTACCATTAATTTTTCCAAATGTAGATTGCTTACGATCTTTTTTTGTTTTGATATTAATAGCCGTTTCTTCGTTACCATCATCTATACCCGTAAACATAGCTTGATCAGATTTTCGATCATAAACTTGAATTTTATCTACCGCATCCGCTGGCAAGTTTTTTGTTGCCATCTTAGGATCGCCTGTAAAAAATTCTTTTCCATTTACATACACTTTAGTTACAGACTTGCCATTTACTGTGATTGCGCCAGCCTTATCAACTTCGATACCTGGCATTTTTTTAAGCATATCTTCTACAACCGCATTAGGTACAGTCTTAAAATTTTCTGAATTAAATTCGATAGAGTCACCGTTTATAACAACAGGAGGTCTTCTAGCTGTTACCGTAACAGTACTTGTTTGGCTTGCGTCTAATAGATAAATATTACCTAATGAAAATTTTGCAGAGGCACCTACTTTAATACCTAACCATAAATGCTGATATCCAACATAGGAAACAGAAAGTAAATATTTACCTGGGGCAACATTTTTAATTTGAAAGTACCCATCATCGTTTGCTCTCGTAAAGCTCATTAATGAAGAGTCTTTGGCATTGGCCAAGGCAACGGTTGCTGAAGTAAGGGTTTTTTTTGAAATACTATCTACAATAGTACCATCAATGGTTACAGTTTGAGCGTTTGCCTTAAATCCAACTAATAAACTGCATGAAAATAGCAGTCCGAATACTAATTTTTTTAACATAGTACAAAATTACGATTGAATTCGTAAACCGTGACTTATCAGACCAAATTTGGGATAAGAATTACACCAATATTGTGTTTGATGGATAAACGGCAACTTATTCATTTGAAATGTTCGGCGCTTAGCATGGGTTTTATTAACTTTCATGAAAATATATATGCTATGATACGCACTAGTTTGATGCTTTTTTTAGTCTTAGGTTTAATACAGTCCAAAGCCCAATCTCCAATTATTGTCAAAAAAGACAGTACCCATTTTACAAGCTTTAAAGGATTGCCATTAAAGGCCACAAGAACCATCCCATTAAAAACAAACGAAGGTACTTGGACATCAGTAAATATTAGCCCCGATGGCAAAACCATTGTTTTTGATTTGATGGGTGATATATATACTGTTCCGTTTGAAGGTGGTAAAGCTAGCCCTGTAACTACGGGTTTGGCTTACGATAATCATCCAAGTTTTAGTCCAGATGGAAAAAGAATTCTGTTTATTTCCGATCGTAGTGGTGCCGAAAATTTATGGTACATAGACACGGAGAAAAAAGATACAGTTGCATTATCTGATGAAAACAATCAAAATTTTCCAGGAGCCGTTTATACACCCGATGGAAATTATATCGTTTATACAAAGGGCAGAAGAAATACAAAATTGTATTTGATGCATAAAAATGGTGGAGCTGGTACACAGTTAATTGCAACTCCGGCCAATTTAAAAACAATAGATCCAGCAGTTAGTGCAGATGGGAGATATATTTATTACTCAGTAAGAATGAGTGCATGGAACTACAATGCTATGTTACCACAATATAGTATTGGCGTATATGACAGAGAAAAAGGAAATACAAGAACCATTGCTTCAAGATATGGCTCTGCATTCACCCCAGTTTTATCTAAGGACGGAAAGTGGTTAGTATATGGTACAAGATTTGAAGATAAAACAGGATTGGTGAAAAGAAATTTAGCTACAGGTGAAGAAAACTGGTTAGCGTATCCAGTGCAACGTGACGACCAAGAATCAATCGCTGTTTTAGGTGTGTTACCTGCAATGACATTTACTCCAGATAGTAAATATTTATTAACTTCTTATGGTGGTAAAATTCATAAAATAAATATTGAATCCGGAAGTCAAGACGAAATTGCCTACACCGTGGATGCAACTATCGAGATGGGACCTGAAGTATTATTTAAATACCCAGTTAAAGACACTATCGCGGCAAAAGCAACACAGATAAGGGATGCAGTACCTTCACCAGATGGAAGTAAATTGGCATTTACGGTTTTAAATAGATTGTATGTGATGGATTATCCAAACGGAACGCCAAAAAGAATTACAAAAAATAATTACACAGAAGCACAACCAGCATGGAACCCAAATGGAAAAACAATTTATTTTTCTACTTGGAATGTGAAAGGAGGAAGTATTCATAGTATAGATTTAGCAACTAATAAAGAAATAGAAATCACAAAACAAGCTGCATTATATCAAGGAATTGCAGTTGATCCAAGTGGCAAGCGTTTGGTATTTAACCGAACAACTGTTCAAAAGTTTTTAGATTCAAAAGATCCTACCTATAATGATGACGAAGATGAATTATGTTGGTTGGATTTAACTACTTCAGAAATTCATGTGATTGACAAAGCCAATGGAAGATCCAATGCGCATTTTGTAAAAAATGAAAACAGAATTTATTTAAACAACAACGGAAAATTATTATCCATTCAATGGGATGGTGCTGATGAAAAAGAAATTGTAAAAATTACGGGCATCACAACATTTGGTAGTGTTGCACAGCATAATGGAAAGCCAGCTGGTGACCCATGTATGCTTCCACAAATACTAGCCGAAGATTTAGACGAAGCTGCAAAAGAAAACAATCCGCCTTCTAATGCCGCAAGCATTATCATGTCTCCATTAGGTAAAGCTGCAATTGCGCAAGTGAATAATAATATTTACTACGTTACTATTCCTCAAACTGGCAAACTGGTTGAGATTTCAGTTGCGGATGCAAAAAATGCAGCCTTCCCAAGTAAATTATTAACCGAAATAGGGGGCGAATTTCCTAGTTGGGAAAACAATGGTAAAAATATTCATTGGAGCTTAGGTGCAGCACATTTTACGTATGACATAGACAAAAGTTATGCATTTGATGATAGTTTAGCGGTAGCAAAAAAAGCCGAAGATGCGGCTAAAGAATTAGCAAAGAATGATACGACTAAAAAGGATTCAACAAGCAAAGATAATTTGGCTAAGAAAAATGATAAAAAAGAAACCCCTAAGTTTAAGGCAACTGAACAATGGGTGAATGTATATTATGAAAAAGATATTCCAACTGGCTCGGTATTATTAAAGAACGCAAAAATCATCACCATGAATGGCGATGAAGTTATTGATGGTGGAGATGTATATATTGTTAACAATAGAATTAAAGGAATTGGTAAATCCGGAACCCTTCAAGTAGCTGCAAATACAGCTGTGGTAGATGTTTCGGGCAAAACAATTATCCCTGGATTTGTAGATACGCACGCACATATGTGGCCAAGCTGGGGTATTCATAAAAACCAAGCATGGGTCTATGCAGCTAACCTAGCATATGGTGTTACAACAACTCGTGACCCACAAACTGCCACCACCGACGTATTAACTTATGGGGATATGGTAGAAGCAGGTGCAATGGTTGGACCAAGAATTTATTCAACAGGTCCTGGTGTTGGCTATTGGTCTTATAATTTAAAAGACTCTGCACAGGCAGAATCGGTATTGTCTCAATATTCTAAATACTATAATACTAAATATATTAAGATGTATTTAGTAGGCAACAGAAAGCAAAGACAATGGGTGATACAAGCTGCAAAAAATCAAGAATTAATGCCAACAACCGAAGGTGGACTTGATTTTAAATTGAACATGACTAATTTATTGGACGGATACCCTGGTCATGAACACGCAATCCCTATCTATCCTTTATACAAGGACGTAATTAATACCATTGCGGTTTCAAAAATGATTGTTACACCAACTTTATTGGTTTCTTATGGTGGGCCATGGGCAGAGAACTATTATTATGAAAATGCAAATCCTTATCACGATGAAAAAATGCAATACTTCACCCCATATGAAGAACTAGCTTCTAAATCTAGACGTCGCAATACTTGGTTTTTACCTGAAGAACATGTATTCCAAAAACATGCAGTTAGTATGAAAAACCTTGTAGAAGCGGGCGGCCTTGCAGGTATTGGAAGCCATGGTCAATTGCAAGGTTTAGGTTACCATTGGGAAGTATGGTCAATGCAAAGCGGTGGCATGAGAACCATAGATGCATTAAAAGTGGCAACCATCTTAGGTGCAACAGGTCTTGGACTAGACAAGGACTTAGGTAGCATTGAAACTGGTAAGCTTGCCGATTTAATCATTTTGGATAAGGACCCACTGGCTGACATTCACAATACCAATTCAATTAAGTTCGTCATGAAGAATGGCCGTTTATACAATGCCGATAATTTAAATGAAACGATAACCGGTAAACGTCAATTAGATCGAACAGAATGGCAAGATGTTAAGCCAATCAAAAACACAAATGTTAAAGATTAATTTGTAAGTTTAATACCTAAACGATTGCATATGACAAACTCAAGAAGGTCTTTCTTAAAAAATAGCACTATGGCCATAATGGCCGCGGGGTTATTACCAAGGGTGGTACAAGCAGCGGCATTGGCTCCTGCAAAAAATGTATCACTAATAGGAATACAATTGTACTCAGTGCGCACAGACATGTACAAACAGCCATTGGAAACACTAAAAGCCTTATCAGGTATGGGTTACCAGTATGTTGAGCATGCAAATTATGTAAACAGAAAATTTTACGGCTACAGCGCTACTGAATTTAAAAAGGTGTTGGATGATTTAGGATTATCTATGCCAAGTGGTCACACCGTTATGAATGCTGGACATTGGGATAAAGCTAAAAACGATTTTACTGATGCTTGGAAATACACTGTAGACGATGCAGCAACACTAGGTCAAGCATATGTAATTAGTCCTTGGATGGATGAAAAACTAAGACATAGTTATGATGGGTTAATGTTACAATTAGACGTATTCAACAAAAGCGGTGAGTTGTGTAAAAAGCAAGGGATGAAATTTGGATATCACAATCATGATTTTGAATTCACCGAAAAGATAAATGATACCCCTATCTATGATTTAATTATTAAGCATACCGATCCGGAATTAGTGATTCAACAATTAGATTTTGGTAATATGTACGGTAGCGGTGGACGCGCTAAAGAATGGATTGACAAATACCATGGTCGTTTCCCTTCATTACACGTTAAGGACGAAATTAAATCAGCAGGCAAGGGTGAAATGAACGATGGCTATGATAGCACTACCATGGGTAATGGCGAAGTGGATCCTAAAAGCTTATGTTTACTTGCTAAAAAAGTAAGTGGTGCTCATCACTTTATAATTGAGCAAGAGTCTTATCAGGATAAAACCCCTTTACAATGTGCTAAAATTAATTTAGACATTATGAAAACCTGGGGGCTGGTTTAATAACATTTAATTTCACTCTTATTGGAGTGTCCTATATAAAAAGCACAATCTTAATGGTTGTGCTTTTTTATTTTACCTAACTTTAAGAACTCATCACAAATTGTGTTTATGAAATATTTATTTAATTTATTTGCAACAACTTTTTTATTAATGTTAGCAAATATAAGTCTTGCTCAAAGTGATAACAAAGCGCAGGGCCAAAATATAAGTACAGCAGAAAAAATAAGATGGGAGCAGCATGTACAACAAACTACTATTATTCGTGACCAATGGGGCATTCCTCATATTTATGGCAAGACCGACGCTGATGCAGTGTTTGGATTAATGTATGCACAATGTGAAGAAAATTTTCCTCAAATAGAGAAAAATTATTTAGAGATGTTAGGGCGATTGGCCGAATTGAAATCCAACGACATAGCTGTTACACATCATGAAGAATCAATTTATGCCGACTTGATGATGAAATTAATTCAAGACAGTTCGGATGCCATTAAAGATTATAACAATAGCCCTGCTTGGTTTAAAAAATTACTACAAGCACACGCCGATGGTATTAATTATTATTTAGCCAAACACCCTCAAGTACGTCCAGAAGTCATTACTAAATTTAAGCCCTGGTTCCATTTAATGTGGACCGATGGAAGTGTGTCCCCAACTAGGACCGGTGGGATAAAAGAACTGGATGTGGCAAAATTTTATGGACAGATGGAAGAAACGGAAGTATATAATAAAACAAGTATTCAAAATCCATTTGACATGGAAGAAAAAACTTTAAAGGGCTCCAACGGATTTGCTATAGCTCCAAAACATAGTAAGTCTGGCAATGCAATGTTATATATTAACCCACATGTTCCATTTTACTTCCGATC
>CANFLP010000013.1 GCA_947447835.1 Bacteroidota bacterium | reverse complement strand
ATTATTAAATCAAAATCATGAATTTTTGCTTCACGTTTTAACCAAAAATATTCATTGATAATAGCTCTAATAATTTTGGGTAGTTGAAAAATAATTGCAGGAATTAGTAAGGCTCTGTTTTTTGTATACCTGATTCGATATCCCCTCAATGATAAAAATGTAGCATTGGGTATAGCTTCTCGTAAAATAATTTCATGCTTGCCCTCTGAAGCAATAAATATTTTAAAGCCAAGTGACTCCAATGCACGAATAAGTGTAATGCACCTTGTGGCGTGGCCTAATCCCCAATCAATGGGTGATATACAAATAGAAGTTTGTTTCACGAAGCACTAATTTAGTTAATATATGCCAAGAGATTCTTGGAGAAGCTAATTATTAAATACATGGCAAGATTAGATTATTTATTATATTTGGTTAGACGATTGATTGCTATGAGTGTAAACACAAACATATCTACACCTAATTTTCATTTCCTACAACAGCAGGTTGCAGAGGGAAACAAGCAAGCATTTCGCGAAATCTTCGACACATTATTTACGAATCTTACCAAGTTTTCATTTTCATTTGTTCAATCAAAAGAAGCTTCTACTGAGATTGTTGATGAAATTTTCATTCAACTATGGACAAAACGTCAATCCATTGTTCAAATAAACGATCTAAGGGTTTATTTATACACGGCTACAAAAAACGCCTCTCTTAATTATTTAACCAAAAGGGCTAAGCAGATTCAATTAGAGCCCTATGATAATTTAGAGGTGCAAATAGCCGATGGCGCAGCCACCCCCGAACAAATACTGATATCTAAGGAGCTAATGCAACAAATTAAACAAGCTATTGACGCTCTTCCTCCTAGGTGCAAGCTTATTTTCAAACTTATTAGAGAAGACGGACTTAAATATGCCGAAGTAGCAAGTATATTAAACCTTTCTATTAAAACCATTGAAAATCAAATGGTTATAGCTATTTCAAAAATTAAAGAAGCGGTAAAAGGATCCTTAGATGTCCAAAATCCCAAAATATATTTAAAAAAGTAGCAAATGGCTTGGGGGGTAAACCCTAAAATATTGTCTTATACTATGACAAGCCTGCTATATGAATCGCAATAAACTTATTGAATTATATACCAAAAAACTAACCGGTGAAGCCACTTTGGCGGAATTGGAAGAGTTGAGTGCATTGTTAAAATCTGACGAGGAACAAGCCTTCCTTGTACTCATGGATACCTGGTGGCAAAACACCCCTTCAGCACAATCTGATTTATCTAAAGAGGAAGACCAGCATTTTAATAAAATTATTTCAACCGCAACAGCCGATGAAATAATTGAGCAAGCTAATATTCCTAATACGCTTAGATTCAAAATATTTTCTTCCCCCAAAACATTATTCATTGCTGCAGCTGCCATTTTAATTGGCTTAGTATTCTTTGTAGGGAATGACCTTTTTAATCCACCAAGTGCTAAATATCATTACAACGAAATTGTTGCAAAGCGTGGCACCAAGTCAAAATTAATCTTGCCAGACGGTACACAGGTTTGGTTAAACTCTGAAAGTAAACTTTCTTACAATACTAAATTTAACGACTCTATTAGAGAAGTGACCTTAGATGGTGAAGCGTATTTTGATGTAGTAAAAGACAAAAAACACCCCTTTGTTGTTAAAACTTCTGCCATTAGCATACGCGTACTAGGAACGGCTTTCAATGTAAAGTCTTATCAACAAGATCCAACAATTGAGACAACCCTTGTACGTGGTATGATTGAAGTTCAAAAAAATAATGAGCCCTCTGCTTCTAAAATTATTTTAAGACCTAATGAAAAATTAGTTTATAACAAACCAGAAGCAAGTATAATAAAACATGTTGGTCAAAACAGCGCCCAAATAAGTAACGAAAATCAACTAATATCTATCAGTTCGCTTCCAAAGAATATTGCAGATAGTGCAAGAAAAGAAACATCCTGGGTATATGGTCGCCTAATTTTTGATGGAGATTCTTTTACATCCTTAGCTGAAAAAATGGAGCGTTGGTATAATGTAAGAATTGTTATTAAAAACAATAATGTAGCTAATTATAGATTTGCCGGCGTGTTTGAAAACGAAAATGTAGAAGAAGCGCTTAAAGCCCTTCAACTTATTGCCATGTTCAAATACACCATTAACGAAAATGAAATTATTATAGAAAAATAAAAAGGCTAAAACTAAAATCGGGAAATGCGCTAACATTCCCCGACTAGGTAAAATGAAACATAGGACAATCGCAAAATCACCAACGTTTCTTATTAAATCACCCAAAATCAAAGGTATGAAAAAAACCTTACTCAGTGTTAAGCTAGCGCTTACGCAACATCGCTCTTTATTTAAAACATTTTTGTTTATGAAAATGACGATCGCATTGATTTTACTTACCACACTGCAAGCAATTGCAGGTGATGCCAATGCTCAATTTGTGTCTCTACAAATGAAACAGGCGGACATGCCTAAAGTGTTTAAGGCTATTGAAAAACAAAGCCCCTATCGTTTCCTCTACAATTATGATTTACCTGCTTTACAAAAAAAGGTAGATGTTAATGTATCCGGAGAAACCGTGGTTAATTTGTTAGACAATATTTTATCAGGCTCTGGCTTGAATTATAAAATTTTAGAGAACAACTTAGTAGTAGTACTTCCTACTGAATCTATTGCTGTAGAAGGCAGACAGGTTTCAGGAAAAGTGTTAACCGAAACGGGTGAACCACTAGTCGGTGCCGTGGTAATGGTTAAAGGAACCAACGTTGGAACTACAACAGATAGTAAGGGTAACTTTACAATCAAGGTTGCAGACAATAGTGCCATTTTAGTAGTATCCTATGTTAACTATGAAAAAAGAGATATAGTTGTTGGCACTGCCGATAATTTAAAAGTATCTCTTAAAGCACAAAGCAACGAGTTAAACCAGGTTGTAGTTGTAGGGTATGGTACGCAAAAGAAAAAGGATTTAACGGGTTCTGTTTCTTCAATCTCGTCTAAGGAATTAGAGAATGGTCCTAATGATCAATTTGGATATGCTATTGAAGGAAAAGCAGCGGGTGTTCAAGTTATACGTGCATCGGGTCAACCACAAGCAGGTTTCTCAATTCGAGTAAGAGGTACCTCTTCTATTACATCTGGTAGTGATCCTTTGTACATAGTGGATGGGGTTCAAACCTATAATACAAGTGAAATTAATCCAGCTGATATTGAAAACATCACCGTATTAAAAGACGCATCATCTGCTGCAATTTATGGTAGTAGCGGTGCAAACGGTGTTGTAATTATTACTACTAAAAGAGGTAAGAACCAAAAGTTAAAATTAAACTATACAACATCTATGACCATGTCAAGTGCATGGAAAAAAATGGATGTGTTAAATGCGGATCAATTTAAAGCATTAGCAACCGAAATGGGTGCTACTACCGATTGGTCAAAATTAACTGCAAACACAAATTGGCAAAACGAGATATTTAGAAATGCAATTTCTCAAAACCATCAGTTGTCTGCAACAGGCGGTAATGAAAAAACATCTTACTATTTATCGGGTTCTTTCAATGATCAAAATGGTATTGTTTTAAACAACAACTTACAAAGAACAACGCTTAAAGCAAACATTGATCATCAGATAATGAAAATGCTAAAAGTGGGTACAAGTATTTCTTATGATAGTTGGAAAGACGTTGATGTTCCTGAAAACGATCGTAATGGTGTTATTACAAGGTTATATACTTCTATTCCAAACATTGGTATTAGAGATGCGAGCAATCCTGCAATGTATGCAAGAAGCCCATTCATTAATGACTTAGAAAATCCTGTATCTACAGTAAATCAACCTCAACATTTGAACACAAATAATAGAATTCATGGAAATGTTTATGCTGAAGCAGAAATATTAAAAGGATTGAAATTAAAAAGCTTGTTCGGTGCCGAAAACTCAAATGGTAAGTTTACTTCTTTCCAAGATGCAGTACAAACTAGATATGGTAAATCAATGGGTGGACTATCTTCAGAAAACACTTATAAGTATGATTATTGGATTTCAGAAAATACAGCTAATTATACTACCAATATTAAAGAACACGCAATTAATGTTTTAGCGGGTTATATTATTTCAAGAGAGAAAACAGACAATTTATATAAATCTGCTCATGACTTTACAAATGCACCTGCTGGAAGCACTAATGTAGAGGATGGTGCAACCAAGTCTATCCCAACTCCTTACTTTGTTCAAAAATCTCATCAATCATTTATTGGTAGATTAAATTATAGTTATAATGACAAGTATTATGTAACAAGTAATTTTAGAGCGGATGGTTCTGGTCAGTTTTCTGAGCAAAACAAATGGGGATTTTTCCCATCATTCTCTGGAGGCTGGAGATTGTCTAAAGAAAACTTCTTAAAAGATGCTGCTAATTTAAGTGAATTAAAACTACGTGCAGGATGGGGATTGGTTGGTAACGACCGTGCTCAACCTTATGCATGGTATGGTTTAGTGGATACGATGTCCAAATATTTAATTGGCGGTAAAACTGTAACAGCGTACACACCATCTACTTTAGAAAACAAAGATTTGCGTTGGGAAAAAACAGCTCAATTAGACATTGGTATTGACATTGGCTTGTTTAATAATAGAGTGTCATTTACAGCAGACTATTATGAGAAAAAGACAAACGACATGTTGTTAAGCGTACCTACACCAACAAGTACTGGTTTTGGTTCTGCATTACAAAATGCGGGTAGTATGGAAAATAAAGGATTTGAGTTCCAATTAAGCACTAAGAATATTACTAATTCTGATTTAACCTGGAATACCGATTTTAATATTTCATTCAACAAAAACAAAGTATTAAATATTGTAGGCAACACAATTCACGCGGGTGCTATTAATCCAGCTGGTGATGATTTTAATACGGCAATCGTACAAGAAGGAAAACCATTAGGATCTTTCTTTGGTAAAGTGGCAATGGGCGTTGACCCTAAAACCGGTATGATGAAATATTTAACCGATGTCACTGGATATGCAGATAGCGTTGGTATTATTGGAAATGCAAATCCTAAATATGTATTTGGATTTAACAATACGGTAAGATATAAAAACTGGTCATTAGATGTATTCTTCCAAGGAGTACAAGGCAACCAAATATTTAATGCAACAAGAGTACTGACTGAGTCAATGTCTTTGGCAATGAACCAATCTGCTACTGTTGTGAATAGATGGCAACATGTTGGTGATATTACAAATATGCCAAAAGCAACACCAAATGATTGGTCTAACGCAACACCGTCATCAAGATTTATTGAAGATGGATCTTATGTAAGATTAAAGGCCTTGACAGTTAGTTATAATTTAAAATCGGCTACTTTATCTAAATACAAAGTAAGTCGTTGCTTGATCTATTTAACAGGACAAAATCTACTTACGTTTACAAACTACTCAGGATTCGATCCAGAAGTAAGTGCGTTTGGTGTAAAAGGTGCTTCTGCTACAAATCAAAATACAGCACCAGGTGTTGATTATGGAACCTATCCACAATCTCGCAGCTATATTTTAGGTTTAAATATTTCATTTTAATTCTTAAATAGACAAACTATGAAAAATAATATTTTATATAAAGGCTTTTTGATACTCTCTATTTCGATAGTGTCATTCTCTTGTCAAAAATTTTTAGAAGACAAGCCAAAGACATCTTTAACGACGGGAAACTCTTATTCAACAGCTACTGATGCGGAAGCTGCACTTAATGGTTGTTATAATATATTTTATAACTCCGATTATTATCAATGGGAATATGTAATGATTGGTGATGTAGGTTCTGATAATGCATACCCTGGTGGTAATAATGAAGAAACTTTCTTTGATTACAATAGACACATTCTCCCTCCAAGTAATCACCATAACTATGTAAACTGGGGAGCTTTATATCGTGGTATTTCACGCAGTAATATCTTGCTAGATAAAATCAGTTCAATTACAGATTTAACATCAGAACGCAAGAATCAAATTATTGGTGAAGCAAGTTTCTTACGTGCTTTTAACTATTATCAATTGGTTAAAACTTGGGGTGGCGTTCCATTGGAACTATCATCCAATACGGCTGATCCTGCAGTTACACGTAAAGCTAGATCTACAGAAAAAGAAGTGTATGATCAAATTGTAAAAGACTTAGAAGTAGCAGCTGCTAATTTACCTGTTAACTATGGCAACATAGCATCTGTGAATAAAGTACGTGCAACTAAGGGTGCTGCAAATGCAATGTTAGCTAAAGTTTGGGCACAAAGAAGTGATCGTGATTACGCAAAGGTGATCACATATTGTAATGCAGTAATTGGAGGAGGTTATGCATTGTCTGCTAATTATGCCGATTTGTTTGATGGTGCGCACTATTTCAATTCAGAATCTATTTTAGAAATTCCATTTGAAGAAGGCAACTGGTCTGCATCAAGTTGGGGTGTTGAATTGTATTTAGCGCCTGAGGATGGATGGCAAAAATATTGCGTACCTAGTAAAAATTTGGTTGCTGCGTATGATGCTGAAGGAGACAATGTGCGTAAAAACGCAAACATTCTTTTCATGACCAAAGATGTTAATGGAGATCCAATAAGTTGGCCAGATGAAAACTGGAATCCATGTCAAGACTATTCTGTGGGCATTCCGTTTAACAATAAACAAAAACATGCTGGTGGATGGGCAAGTGGAGATGATTACTATTTATTACGCTTAGCTGATATTATTTTATTAAAGGCAGAAGCTCAAAATGAAACAGGTGCAACAGCCGCTGCAATTGCTACATTAAATACAATACGCGCAAGAGTTGGACTATCTGCAGTGTCAAGTTCATTAAGTCAATCAGCTGCAAAAGCGGCTATCTTAAACGAAAGAAGATTAGAATTAGCCTTTGAGGGTCAACGTTGGGATGATTTAGTAAGAACAGGAACTGCAGTTTCAACAATGACAGGATTAAACGAAAAAACGTATTCATGTGTAGCAAGCCTACCAGGAAGTCCTGTTAAAATGGATTATAGTCATGTAACATTACAAACAACGATATTGCCAATTCCACAATTGGAAATTGATGCAAATCCTAATTTGAAACAAAATCCTGGGTATTAATAATTAAAGAGCGTTTAGGTTTATTAATTTATAAAGTAGGACAATCGAACAAAGAGGCCCCAATTTGGGGCCTCTTTTATTTACATCTAAATGATATGTTGTTACTTCTCAATGGTTAGTATCACTCCATTAATACAATATCTCAATCCAGTTGGAGGTGGGCCATCTTCAAATACATGACCCAAATGAGCCTTACACTTTCCACACTGCACTTCGGTGCGGTTCATCCCATGTGTGTTGTCTGGGGTATAGATGATGGCAGATTTGGTGATAGGCTCAAAAAAACTAGGCCATCCGCATCCACTACTAAACTTGGCATTACTCTTAAAAAGGGAATTTCCACAAGCAGCACAATGGTAGGTACCCACTTCTTTACTTTCTTCAAATGGACTTGTAAATGGTCTTTCTGTACCTTTTTCTCTGGCAACATAATATACTTCGGGTGAAAGTACTTTTTGCCAAACGCTGTCTGGTACTACAACTGGCTCTTTTTCATTGGGCTGATAGTATGGATTTTGGCTTGTTTTTGAAGATTCCATTTTTTCTTTTTTTGGTAATGTAGATTTTTGGGTTCCTTGTGCGCAGGCCGAAAAGCTGATTAAAGTCAGCAAACAAAGTGTGTTAAACATAAGGTTGATTTCGATTATAAAAATACTAACAAGTATTTGAAACTTTTGTTTAGTTTTTTAATAGAAGCATCACCAATAATTTACGCGAGTTCAGTATCTTTGATTACAACTCTTCAGCATGTTTAATTTAATCTTATTTGGCCCTCCAGGCAGCGGTAAAGGAACACAAAGTGAAAACATTATTGCAGCTTATGGCTTGCAGCATTTGTCTACAGGAAATTTATTAAGAAGTGAAATTGCAGATCAAACACCATTGGGCTTGAAAGCAAAAACATTAATGGATGCAGGACAGTTGGTTCCAGACGAGGTTGTAATTGGCATGGTAGATAATTTTATGAATGCACATCCGGAAGCAAAAGGTTTTTTATTTGATGGTTTCCCTCGCACTACTGCACAATGTGTTGCATTAGATGCGTTATTAAAAGAAAAGTCAAATGAAATTAATGTGGTTCTTGCATTAGAAGTAACCGAAGAAGAATTGGTAAAAAGATTATTAGGTCGTGGTGCAACATCGGGACGTAGTGATGATACTAACGAAACAATTATTCGTGCAAGAATTAAAGAGTATCATGATAAAACCACTGCTGTGGCTACTTATTACGCACAATTCAATAAAGTAGTTTCAGTAAAAGGGGAAGGAACAGTTGAAAGTATTTATGCCGATTTGAAAAAAGAAATTGACGCAAGAATTTAAGTAAAAAAATTCTTGACTATATAAAACAAAAAAGGATCAACATCGTTGATCCTTTTTTTATTGCAATGCGTTTAAAACGCTCATAAAATTTAAATATTTAATCCACCGCAAGCGCTGATTACTTGACCGGTAATATAGCTACTCAAATCACTTGCTAAAAACAATGTAGTATTTGCAATTTCTTCTGCTTTACCAAAACGTCCCAAAGGAATTTTATCTAAGAATGCTTTTCCTGCCTCTCCTTCGTTTAAATAATGCGTCATATCGGTTTCAATAAAACCTGGAGCAATAGCATTGCAACGAATATTTCTACTTCCAATTTCGGCAGCAATAGACTTTGTAAATCCAATGATACCGGCCTTGCTAGCGGCATAGCTGCTTTGGCCAGCATTACCACGTATACCAATAATAGAACTCATATTAATAATACTACCAGTTCTTGCTTTCATCATAGGACGAATCACTTGCTTAGTCATATTGAACACGCTTTTTAAATTGGTCTCCATAACATCATCCCATTGTTCTGGAGTCATGCGCAACAATAAATTATCTTTTGAAATACCTGCGTTATTTACACAGATATCAACAGTGCCAAATTCTTTTACCACATCATTTACAAAAACCTCGCATGCAGCAAAGTCGCCCGCATTTGCTTTATATGCTTTTGCTTTAACGCCAAGCTTTTCCATTTCAGTTACCAATTGACTTGCTTTATCGGCACTGCTATCACTCACATAAGTGAATGCTATGTTAGCTCCTTGTTCTGCCAATTTTAATGCAATGGCTGCTCCAATTCCTCTTGCAGCGCCAGTTACGATAGCTACTTTTCCAGCTAATAATTTCATAAAATTATTATTTATATTTTGTCAAAGATAAATTAATTAATTGCTTGATGTATACTTTTAATTTCATCAACGTAAGTTCTTTCATTGGATAACCTTGGCACTTTATGTTGTCCGCCTAATTTCCCTTTTTGTTTTAACCAATCGTGAAAGCATCCTCTTTTAACAGCGGTTACTTGCGGCATACCCAATGCAATGTCCTTGTGCCTTTTTGCTTCATAATCGCTATTTAGTGCTTGCAAGTTTTTATCTAAACTTGCAGTAAAAGCAATCAGGTCTTTTGGGTTTTCATCAAACTCAATCAACCATTCGTGTGCACCAGATCCTTTATCAGACATATAAATTGGAGCTGCAGTGTATTCTTTTATGGTTACACCAAATTCAATACAGGATTGACTTATCGCTTTGTCGGTATTATCAGCAATCACTTCTTCACCAAATGCATTAATAAATTGTTTTAACCTTCCTGACACTTTAATGCGATATGGTTTTAAATTAGTAAACTGAATGGTGTCACCTACTAAGTACCTCCATAATCCACCATTAGTACTTATTACAATAGCATAATTTTTTCCAATTTCCACTTTGTTTAATCCAATGGTTTGTGGATTTGGTTTTCCATATTCTTCAGTAGGCATGAATTCGTAAAATATACCATGATGCAAAAACAACAACATGCCTTCCTCGTTAACTCGATCTTGTGCAGCAAAGAATCCTTCGCTAGCATTGTATATTTCTATGTAATTACAATCAGGTCCAATAATTTTTTTAAATTGCTCTTTATAAGGAGTAAAAGAAACACCGCCATGAATATATAATTCAAAATTTGGCCATACTTCTTTTATGTTTTGTTTGCCCGAAATTGCTAAAATTCTTTTTAATAATACCAAGGTCCAAGTGGGTACACCTGCAATAGAGCTTACGTCTTCGTTCATCGTGCTTTGCGCAAGGCTTTCAATCTTTTCTTCCCATTCGTCCATGAGTGCAATGGAAAGTTCGGGTGTGCGAATTAAGCTA
This sequence comes from Bacteroidota bacterium, assembly GCA_947447835.1. Classification (GTDB taxonomy): domain Bacteria; phylum Bacteroidota; class Bacteroidia; order Chitinophagales; family Chitinophagaceae; genus Sediminibacterium. The sequence goes on along the minus strand of CANFLP010000013.1, from coordinate 13,949 downwards.
GACCAAAATGGAGAGTTCTGTAATAATACCGCACTTAAGTCACCATATTGAATATCTTCTTTAATGGGATGTACTTGATGACTTCCTCCAATCACCAATCCCTTTCCGGTTAATAAATCACTATCGGGTAATGCGTTATAGTAAATGGTTAATACATCCTTAGAAGCCTGAAAGTGATTGTCTTCGATGTTCTCTTTGGTAAGTGGAATGAATTTACTTTTATCATTGGTGGTACCACTGCTTTTTGCAAACCATTCAACCGGTGTATTCCATAACACAGATTCTTCACCAGCCATGATTTGTTCAATATAAGGTTTAAGGTCCTCGTATTCATGTATAGGAACGACCTGCTTAAACTTTCGAATGTTAAATATTTCTGCAAATTGATATTTACGCCCAAACTGCGTGTATTGGCCGTGTGTAATTAAGTCCTGAAGTACTTCGCGTTGAGCTGCTGCTGGGGAATCTACCCAGTGCTCGATTCGAAAGTAGCGAAGGCGAGCCAGTCTTGACAATGCGGGACTAAAAATCTTCATAGGCGTGTCACAATATACGCCATACGCTTAAATAATTTAGCTTTTTTGACCCATTTCAATGATCCAGTCCTTGCGCTTTAATTCAAAGTTGGTACCCAAGTATAATCTACGTACTTGTTCGTCTTCGGCCAATTCTTCGGCCGTGCCATGTTTGAAAATTTTGCCTTCAATAAGTAAATAAGCACGATCACAAATAGACAATGTTTCATTTACATTATGATCGGTAATTAATATTCCAATGTCTTTTAACTTTAATCGAGCAACCACCGACTGAATATCTTCTACTGCGATAGGATCCACGCCAGCAAAGGGTTCGTCTAATAATATAAATTTAGGATCCACAGCTAATGCACGTGCAATCTCTGTTCTTCGGCGTTCACCACCACTTAAACTATCACCGTTATTTTGTCGAACATGATGCAAATTAAATTCGTCTAAAAGAGATTCCAATTTATGATCTCTTTCGCCCTTTGTTAATTTAGTCATTTCTAAAACAGCCATGATATTATCTTCTACCGACAACTTTCTAAACACACTTGCTTCCTGTGGTAAATAGCCCAAACCCATTTGAGCTCTTTTGTACATGGGTAATTTAGTGATGTCTTCCTCGTTTAAAAACACGCGACCCTCATCAGGTGCAATTAAGCCCACCACCATATAAAAGGTGGTTGTTTTACCAGCACCATTAGGCCCCAATAAACCCACAATCTCTCCTTGTTTTACAGAAATACTCACCTTGTCAACCACACGACGGTTTTTGTATTGCTTAATGAGTTTATCGGTATGTATCGTAAGTATCACGTTGAATATTTGTACAAAAATAAGGGTAATTATAGCTTTTGCGTCTATCGGTTGCTAATATTAACTATTTTTGCAAACTATCTAATTAGGTAAAGAGAAAAATACACATATGCAGGTAACAGAACATTTGGCCCAGGCAAAAGACACATTGGTATCATTTGAGGTATTACCACCCCTAAAAGGCCGTACTATTTCTTATATATATGAGCACCTAGATCCATTAATGGAGTTTAAGCCTTCTTGGATTAATGTTACATACCACCGCAGTGAAACTATTGTTCGCAAAAACGAAGCAGGAGTTGAAGAAAAAGTGGACGTAAGAAAGCGTCCAGGAACAGTAGGTATTTGTGCAGCGATCATGAACCACTACAATATTGACGCAGTGCCGCATATTATTTGTGGTGGTTTTTCCAAAAGAGAAACGGAGGATGCATTAATAGATTTACAATTTTTAGGAATAGATAATGCCTTAATTTTAAGAGGAGATGCAGAAAAGGGACAAAAGACTTTTGTGCCAGAACCCAACGGCAACCAACAAGCCATAGATTTATTAAAACAAGTAGTAGGTTTAAATAATGGTGAGTATTTGGATAAGGAAATTGTAAATGGAAGCAAGACCAATTTTTGCATGGGTGTTGCGGGTTATCCCGAAAAACATTTTGAAGCACCAAGTATGGAATTTGATTTACAAAGAGCAAAAGAGAAAGTAGACGCAGGTGCGCAATATATTATGACACAGATGTTTTTTGACAACAAAAAATATTTTGAATATGTAAATGCTTGCCGAAGCATTGGAATCACCGTTCCGATTATTCCAGGTTTAAAACCAATTACGAATAAAAAGCAGTTGACTATTTTACCTAATATTTTTTATGTAGATATCCCTGCCGATTTACGAAACGCTATGCAAGCAGCTACTACCGACGAAGCATGCGAGCAGGTGGGAACAGAGTGGTTGATTCAACAAAGCAAGGAGCTAAAAGCCGCTGGTGTACCAGTTTTACACTATTATACACTAGGAAAACCAAAAGTAATAAAGGACGTTGTTGCTACAATATTTTAGTAATAACAACAAGATGAAATAAAAAAAGGGAATCTATCTAGACTCCCTTTTTTGTGCAATATTCTTAACAGAAATTAGTTAGATTTCTTAATGGTTGATTGTATAAAATCATTAAACTGTTCGATGCTTAAGTTTTTTGCAATGATCTTTTTATTCTTGTCTAATAAATAAAAAGTAGGTGTTTTATAAACATCGTATAATTGTCTAATTGTTGTTGGCTTGCCTTCTTTTATTTCTCTATTTAAATCTTCATCTGTTTGATAACCATTTATCCAGCCCTCTAATTTATGGTCCTTGATAAAAGATTTCCACGAAGTCAACTCCTTAGCATTAATATTTACCGACACTACTTTTATATTCAATGCTTTCCAACTTGCTTTATACATTGAATCTAATTTTGGAATTTCAACTTTGCAATGGCTGCAGGTTGGATCCCAAAAAGCAATAAAAGTAAAAGGGGCATTAATATTGTATAATGCAAAGCGCTTATCCTCTACATCGTTCAAAACCAATATAGGAGCGGGTAGCCCCAATTGATTGGCCATTAAACTATAGGCACGATCACGTAGGGATTTTTTTGAAGCTTCATTTAATAAAACAGTATCTCCCTTCGCAAAAAAGTTTTGATAAATGTGCAAGAACACTTTGTCTTGACCCATAAACTCGGGGCTTATATATTTGTTGGTAAACTTAAAAAGCAAGAAAGGATAAATTTCTTTTCCGGTTTTGGCAACGGTCAACATATATTGAACCTCTTCAATTACAGAATCGGGTTCGCGAGAAACGTAGTTCTTAAAATAATCGTCTAATTTTTTTTCAAAGAAAGGGGTTCTTACTAAACGGTTATCATTAAAAACAATATTATCCCAATAATGGTCTTTCACATATCTATAAGGATATAGGGAATCCGCTTTGCCATTGACTATGGGAATAGCGGGAGCATCGGGAACTTGCATGGTATTTAGTAAAAAAGACATCATAGAATTAGGATTCGCCGTTATAAATGATTTTCTTTTATCTTTAATCTCTTTGTCTTTTGTAAGATAAGCTTCTTTAAAACTAGCTGAGTCTTTTTCGTTTTTTGCCGTTTTGTAATTGTTTTCAATTGCGTTTAATTGGACAAACAAGTCGTTGATGCTTTTAGAATAATTTTGAAACAACTCATTGTCTTTGGAACCGGTAATGCTAATATTTTTTAAATCTAAAGTATCAGCGCTAATTTTAAATTGTTGTTTATCGTCCACTAAAAAGTCAAATAAAATGCTCATTTTGGGAGAGACTACAAAATAGATACCGGGTGTCAATTTTTCTTTGGACTGAAAAATACCCTCGCTCATTTCGTTCAAAACGCATGAGTCGGCTAAAACCTTATTATTGCCATAATTGGTTCCTATGTAAACCTTGGTGTTTTGATAAGGCTTAAGGCTAATTTGAATAGCATGCCCCAGGTTAGCTACACTAGTACTAGTGGGTTTTTTTGTTTGTGCCATTAAACATAGGGGAAGCAATAAAATTGCAATAAATATCTTTTTCATTTTGTAAAAATATAAATTAATTAGACAAGTTAAATTATAGCTGCATTTACTTTGAATATAACCCGCGTTGAGTACCTTTGTCCACGTGAGAAAATTTAAACAAAAGCCTATTTTAGAAAAGGTCCTAATTGAGGACTATGCTGCCGAAGGAAAGTCGCTTGCAAGAGTAGATGGGAAAGTAGTATTTGTGGAAGGAGCTGTTCCAGGAGACGTGGTTGACGTGCAGTTGCAAAAAAATAAAACCGACTGGGCCGAGGGGTTCGTAAAACAGTTTCATAGTTATTCAGACATAAGGGTAAAGCCATTTTGTAGTCATTTTGGCGTTTGTGGCGGCTGTCAATGGCAAATGCTTCCTTATGATCAGCAATTAAAGTATAAGCATAAGCAAGTGGTTGATAATTTAACCCGCATTGCAAAAGTGGAATTACCCGAAATACCTGCCATTATTGGAGCAACACCCACCGAGGGTTATAGAAATAAAGTAGAATATACTTTTGCAACCGAAAAATTTATTCCATTTGACGAGTTTAAGGCCATGAAGGCTTCTGGCGAAGAAATGGTAAAATCACCTGGTGCTGGAGGTTTTCATGCTAGAGGTTTTTTTGAAAAAGTGGTAGAAATTGATACCTGTTATTTGCAAATAGAGCCTACTAATTTAATACGCAAGGCGGTTGCAAAGTTTGCAATTGACAACGATATGCCATTTTACAATATTAAACAACACCAAGGTTGGTTGCGTAATATGTTTGTGCGCAATACGACCAATGGACAATGGATGATTAATTTAATATTGGGATATGAGGATAAAGAAAAAAGAGAGGCCTTATTAAACTTATTATTACAGCAGTTTCCTCAAATCACAACACTATTATATACGATTAATACAAAACGCAATGATAGTATGCAGGATTTGGAACCACAAGTGTTTTTTGGAAAAGGCTATATCACCGAGATGTTAGAAGACTTTGCATTTAAAATAAGTCCAAAATCATTTTTTCAAACCAATTCAAAACAGGCTGAGCGTTTGTATCAAGTAACCAGAGACTTTGCTGAATTAACTGGAAAGGAAGTGGTTTACGATTTATATTGTGGAACGGGAAGTATTGGTATTTTTTGTAGCAAGCAAGCTAAGAAAATTGTGGGTGTTGAATTTGTGGAAGATGCCATTGAGGATGCTAAAGAAAACGCAAGTATGAATAATTTAACTGACACAGCTTTTTTTGCTGGTGATGTGATTGATATTTGTGATGATGCATTTTTTGAGACCCATGGCAAGCCCGATGTAATTATTACAGACCCTCCACGTGCGGGTATGCATGAAAAATTAGTGCGCAAGTTATTAGAAATGGAAGCCCCTACTATTGTATATGTAAGTTGTAATCCTGCAACACAAGCAAGAGATTTAGCCTTGTTGGATGAAAAGTATAAAGTAACTAAGATACAACCGGTAGATATGTTCCCACATACATTGCATATAGAGAATGTGGTACAATTAAAAAGAAAGTAGAAATAAATAAAAGGAATAATAAATGACTCAGTTTAGACCCTCTTCGTATAATAGTTTACCAACTATTATTAAAAATTTATTAATCATTAATGGATTGGTATTTTTAGCGCAAAACACTATAGCGGGTCCAACTAGTGCATTTTCGTTTGAAGATATTTTTGCATTACATGCATTTCAAAGTGAGTTGTTTAAACCATGGCAATTAATTACACATATGTTTTTGCATGGTGATTTAGGGCATATTTTTGGAAACATGTTAGCGCTTTGGATGTTTGGTTCCATTCTTGAAAACATATGGGGACCCAAACAATTTTTATTGTTTTACTTTTTATGTGGTGTTGGAGCGGCTATGATACACTTGGGTATTTTATCATTTGAATTAATCGATGCAACAAAATATTATCATGAATTAATCGTGTCTGGTGCATCGCAAAGTGCCGATGCTGCAGAGTTTATAGCAAGGTATAAATCAAGAGTAGATGTTGCTACCTTAGGAGCAAGTGGTGCGGTATTTGGTATTTTAATTGCCTTTGTATATTTATTTCCGAATACCTATATATACATTTACTTTTTTATTCCCATGAAGGCAAAGTGGTTGGGAATCTTATATTTCTCTTATGAATTATTCTTTGCCTTAAAAAATTCGGCGGGAGACAATGTAGCAAGATGGGCCCATGTGGGTGGTGCCTTAGTGGGATTTGTGTTGGTGTATATTTGGAAGAAAAAAAACAAAAGATTTTAAAAAGTGCACTTAAATTATAACTAGATGCAATCAGAAGAGACTCAAAAACCATTACTAGGTGCGGATAACAACACACTAGTTGCATTATTGGCCATTAACTTAGTGGGTTATGTGATATTGGGATTAATAAAAGTGGTGTATTATTTAGAGAGCTTACCACTTGAACAATTTTATGCGCAAATATTTCAACCCTTTACAATAACAACTAGTTGGATACAACATCCTTGGTCGCTACTTACCTATAACTGGGTACATGATGGATTTTGGATTTTATTTGCCAATATGATTTGGTTAACGGTATTTAGTTACACCCTACAAATTAAAGGAGCCAATAAGCATTTATTTCCAATTTACTTTTATGCTGGTATAGCTGGTGCCTTGGTTTACGTAATTGTAGGATCTAATCAGGCGCTGTCGGGAGCAGGGGTAAGTGTGACTGGCTTGGTAATTGCAGCCATGGCCTTGGTTCCTAATCATAAGCTATTGACTAATTTAGCGGGCGGAATACCATTATGGATATTGGGTGTGGTATATTTATTATTACAAGGGTACACTATATTGGATGAGCCAATAGCATCGGACTTAGCCACAATAGCCGGAGGAGTGATGGGTGCTGTATATGTAATGTTATTAAAAAGAGGGGTTGATTTAGGAAAATGGATGCATCAACTATTACATTTGTTAAATAATAGTTTAGCTCCTAAAAATTAATGGCAAAAAAATCACGCATAAGAATTGTAGGAAAAAAGACAGTCATTTTTTTAAATGTCTTGATTTCTATTTTACTATTATGTCCACTATATTTTGCTCCTGTTAAATTTATTTGGGTAAACGGTTTTTTAGGATTGATTACGCCCTACTTATTAATACTTGAAATCTTATTACTTATTTTTTGGTTAATCGTAAAACCCTGGTTATCCCTTCCATCATTAATTACTTTAGTAGTGGGCTGGAAATTGATAATGGTTTTAGTTGGGTGGCATCCAGGTATTGCCTTTTCGCAAAAAAAGAAAGACAATACATTAAGAGTAATTAGTTGGAATGTAAGAGGCTTTAATGGGTTACAACCCAATAGCACCATAAAATTGCGTACACAAGACATTGCCTACTCTATACAAAAATGGAGCCCTGATATCATTTGTATGCAAGAGTATAATACGAATGAAAGGAACGGAGATATTGCAAATCATGCACAATATTTTGAAGAAAAATATCCCTATTCTTTTTTCTCAAAGGATCATCAAACTATACAAGCTGCTTATTATTCAGGCTGTATTATTTATTCCAAATATAAAATCATACAGGCCGAACGAATTCCGTTTACCAATCAAGAAAGTTTAATTGGAGCCACTATTTTAAAAGGAGATGATACCATTCGTATTTACACAACCCATTTAGCGTCTTATAGATTAAAACAAAACGATTTAGAAGCCATAGATGATGCAACAAAAAACAAGTGGTCGGTGGCTAGAAAAATGAAAAATGCTTTTACCGAAAGAGCGGTACAGGCTCAGGTAGTTCAACAACAAATTAATGCAAGTCCTTATCCAACAATTTTAACAGGAGATTTTAATGATGTGCCTAATTCTTATACCTATCGACATATTGCAACTGGTTGGCAGGATGCATTTTTAGAAAAGGGCTTTGGTATTGGCGCAACATATTTAGGACTATCCCCAACTTTAAGAATTGATTATATTTTAGCCAATAGTGCATGGCAGGTAAAAGCATGGGATCAGGTAGACGAAAACCTGAGTGATCACCATATGATTATGGCCGATTTGTTGTTAAAAAAACAGTAAGTGGTTACCCAAAATAAAATATCTTTGTGTCTACATTATGGCACTAAAAATATACAACTCCCTAACACGTCAAAAAGAAGTTTTCGAACCTATCAACGCTCCCTATGTGGGCATGTATGTTTGCGGACCTACCGTGAGTGGAGAGAGCCATTTGGGTCATGCGCGCCCCTTTATCACATTTGATGTAGTTTTCCGCTACTTAATACATAAGGGCTATAAGGTACGCTATGTGCGTAATATTACCGATGCAGGACATTTTGAGGAAGAAGGAAAACAAGCCGAAGACAAAATTGCATCCAAAGCTATTTTAGAAAAGCTTGAACCAATGGAGCTTGTGCAAAAGTATACGCACTTATACCATTGGGCAATGGAGCAGTTTAATAATATGCCACCAAGTATTGAACCTACAGCAACGGGACATATTGTAGAACAAATTGAAATGATTAAAACCATCATCAAAGACGGCTATGCATATGAAAGTAATGGCTCCGTTTATTTTGATGTTATTAAATACAATGATGATTACTCTAAAAAGAATCAGCCCTACGGAATTTTAAGTGGCCGTAATTTAGAAGAACAATTAGATACAACGCGTGAATTAGAGAATCAAGAAGAGAAAAGAAATAAAGTAGACTTTGCTTTGTGGAAAAAAGCACCTGCAGAACATATTATGCGTTGGCAGAGCCCATGGGGAGAAGGTTTTCCGGGATGGCACATTGAGTGTTCTGCCATGGCAACAAAGTATTTAGGAAAAAGGTTTGATATACATGGAGGTGGAATGGATTTACAATTTCCACACCATGAATGTGAAATTGCACAGAGTAATGTTTGTAATCATGAAATTCCTGCACGTTATTGGATGCATAATAATATGATCACGATTAACGGTCGTAAGATGGGTAAGAGTTATAATAATGTGATTAAGCTAAGTGAACTATTTACGGGTAACCACCATGAATTAACTCAGGCTTATGCACCTATGACGGTTCGCTTTTTTATCTTACAAAGTCAGTATCGTGGCACTTTAGATTTTAGCAACGAAGCCTTACAAGCGTCTGAAAAAGCATTAAAGCGCTTAATGGAAGGCTATGAGTGGTTAAAGGCGCAAAGCTTTACTGCTGGCTCAATTGCTACAGATGCTGCATTAGATAATCAACTTAAAACATGGGCAGACGAATTAGAAACATTCATGGATGATGACATGAATACCGCTAAAGTAGTTGCTAATTTGTTTGAAATATTGCCAAGTATAAATTCATTAAAAGATAAACATATTACAGCAGATGCAGTGAGTGGTGACACTTGGTTATATGTACAAAGTCAAATGAGTTTGTTTATAGAAAACATCATGGGTATTAAGATTGAAGCGGGTGCCAATCGCGAACAATTAAATGGTGTAATTGATTTATTAATTGAAATTCGAAAGGATGCAAAAGCAAGAAAAGATTTTGCTACCAGTGATAAAATCAGAAATCAATTGACGGACATGGGCATTCAATTGAAAGATGAGAAGGATGGCTCTATGAGTTATACCTTCGCCTAAGTAGCAATTGGAATAAGGATATTACTACAAAACATTTTCAAATCACATTAAAGTAACTACTAAATAAAACTAGTGGTCGCAGTCGTCAGCATGTGCATGGTTGTGCATTCTGCAACTATTGTGGTTATTAATGTGTGCGATGATAATAAAAAACGCAGCAGGAAATAATAAATATAATTCGGCTTGTCTAAAAGCCATTCTACAAAACATCAAACCTATACCAATACTAAATAAAATAATTGGCTTAAAAGAGTGGTGGTGTTTTTTATAGCCATGATACAAAGAGTATGCACCAATAGCAAATGACAAAAGAATCATTCCAAATTCAAATTGAAAATTGTGCAAAATATTGATACCTAATAAAGGCAATGAGCTAAAAAATAAAGGCAACAATGCACAATGAATGGCACAGGCCAAAGAAGCCCCAATTCCAACCGCGTCCCAATTCCAATTTTTAAACATATGGCAAAGATAGGTCAACTAAAATAATATTACCTTTATGGTCTGAAAAGGGAACCCCCTATTAAAAATTACGAATATGTCTAAGAAGCTTGCAATTTACCTAGTGTTTTTTACTGTTTTATTAGGAGCCTTCTATTATTTTTTATTTCAAGGAACGGATAACTGGAAAGTGAAAATGCCTACACTAAGCTATGTAAAGCCTTTTCATTTTACGAATCAAGACGGCCAACCAGTTACCGATGCCGATGTACTAAACAAGATAACGGTGGTAGAATATTTTTTTACAACCTGCAAGGGCATATGTCCAAAGTTAAATACCAATATGAAGGATATTTATACCGAGTTTAAGGATCAACCGGACTTCCAAATATTCTCTCATACTTGTAACCCAGGAACGGATTCGGTGGCAGTTTTAAAACACTACGCCGATTCTTTGCAAGTAGATACTAAAAAGTGGATCTTTTTAACAGGTCGAAAGGACAGTTTATATCAAATGGCAAGAAGCTCTTATTTATTAGACGATCCTAAAAATAATGTAGAGAAAATAGAAGACCAATTTATCCATACACAGTTTTTTGCACTCGTAGATCGTAAAGGAAAAATACGTGGTAAAATTTATGATGGATTAAAAACAATCGAAGTGCAGCAATTAAAAAGAGATATTGCTAAGTTGTTAAAAGACAAATAATACTACATGATTATTGTAACAGGTGCAAGTGGTTTGGTGGGTTCACATTTAATTCAATCTTTGCTTGAAAAAGGAATATCAGTGCGTGCTTTGTATCGAAGTACAATACCTGTTTTTAATAATGCAGAGAAAGTAAACTGGGTAAAAGGAGATATTTTAGATGTGTCTTCATTGGAAGAAGCCATGCATGGAGTTACACAGGTTTATCATTGTGCAGCAATTGTAGCATTCACGCCAAAGCTTGCTGATGCTATGTTACAAGCGAATATAGAAGGCACTGCCAATGTAGTGAATGCATGTATAAATCATCAAGTTCAAAAATTAGTATACGTAAGTTCGGTTGCAGCACTTGGAAGAATCAGAGAGGATGCACCAGTGAATGAAACCATGAATTGGACACCAGAAACAAGCAATAGTGTTTATGGCAAATCAAAATATTTAGCCGAGATGGAAGTGTGGAGAGGTATGGGAGAAGGGTTAAATGTAGCAGTGGTCAATCCAGTAATTATTTTAGGAGCAGGTGATTGGAATAAAGGTTCTTCAGAAATTTTCAAATCGGCATATGACGAATTTCCATGGTATACAAAAGGGGTGAGTGGCTTTGTAGATGTAATGGATGTGATAGATGCAATGCAGTTATTAATGAATAGCAATGTGCAAGGTCAACGTTATATTATTAGCGGAGCCAATGTAGCGTATAAAGAAATATTTACGCGTATTGCCGAGGCATTTAAAAAGCGTCCTCCCTATAAAAGAGTAACACCTTTAATAGCTGCCATTGTATGGCGGTTAGAAGCAATAAAAGGAATGATTACAGGAAAAGCGCCCCTATTAACCAAAGAAACAGCAGCAACAGCGCAAGCAGTAGTGCATTTTGATAATACTAAGTTCTTAAAAGCCTTTCCTGCATTTACATACCGAAGCTTGGATGAAACCATTCCAAGGGCATGTGCCGAATTAAAGCAGCTACATCATCTAGTATCATAATAAATCCATTACTAGGCTTTCTTTACAAGTTATTTATCCTCCATTACTTTTTTCCAAAGTTCTGGAATACGTTTAATCCATACGTATTCTCTACGTTTAATGCTAGCGTCTTCGGCAGGGAAACCCATATATACTTTATTGCCTTTAATAGAGCTAGGAACACCAGCTTGAGCTAATACTACGGCGTTTTCGCCAATAGTAAGCGTCTTACCAACACCCACTTGGCCCCAAAGCGTAACACCGGCTTCTATTTTAACACCACCCGCAATGCCCACTTGTGCAGCAATCAAGCAGTTTTCGGCTGTTTGCGTATCATGACCAATATGAACCATATTGTCAATCTTGGTGCCCATTCCAATTTTAGTATCACCACTTACACCTCTATCAATGGTACAACCCGCTCCAATTTCAACCTTATCCTCTAGTACTACTCTACCACAACTCAACATTTTCTTATACCAAGCAGGTCTATTTTTCTTTGTATTATAATAAAAAGCATCACCTCCAATAACGGTGTTGGCTTGTATAATAACTTCATTTCCAATTAATGTATCTGCTAAAATAGTTACCCCTGGATAGATAGTACAATTATTTCCAATACGCACATTATTTCCAATAAAAACATTGGGCATAATTATTGTGCCTTCACCAACAATTAAATCCTCACTTATTGCTTTTTCACTTACATGTAATGGTTTAAAGTGTTTTACAATGGTCAAATAAGCTTCAAATGGATCATTACAAAACAATAAAGCTTTGCCGTTGGGTATCACAACATCTTTATTATTGATAATGATACAACTAGCTGCACTATTTAAGCAAGTATCATAGTATTTAGGATGATCAACAAACACCACATCACCCTTTTCTACCTGATGAATTTCATTCACTCCAGCAATTTCTAATTGATCATTTCCAATAATTTCTGCTCCTATTAAATCAGATAACCATTTAATGGAAACGGGTGCGATAAGCTTCATAATTGTGTTTTTTGGCCTAAACCAAAGGTAACGAGGGTTTTTTGTAAAAAATTTTTTTCGTCCATTTTCCTTGTAAAATAGTTGATAATATTTGTTTGTGCAACCGTGTAAATTACAACATTGAATTTTAAAATATAAAATTTACATTCTTCTGAAAGCCTTTGTTTGCAATTGTTACAGCGTATCACAAAAATGTATATTGTAAAAAATAAATTTCTAAAACATAAAATTAATGCACAAAAATGTACGCTTTAAAGCACTTGCATAAAGTGCTTTTGTGGATAACCCCAAAAAATTTGTTCAAAAAAATTTTTGAATTAGAATAAAGTATATTTAATATTGTGATGGGAATTCAATTCCCGTACTTACTAACCCATCTATATACGAGGTCCCACAACAGTGGGACTTTGTTTTTTTAGACCATCTTCTTAATGCAATACTATTTATTATATAAACCATTTCAAGTGCTTTCGCAATTCACATCGGAGGGCGGAAAAACATGTTTGAAAGATATCATAGAGGTAGAAAAAGATATATATCCAGTAGGTAGATTAGATTATGATAGTGAAGGATTGTTGTTGTTAACCAACGATACAAGTATCAATCATCAATTACTTCATCCAAGCTTTGAACATAAACGCACTTATTGGGTACAAGTAGATGGTGCTATTACACATGAAGCAGCGAATGCATTATCAAAAGGAGTTACAATTAATATTGATGGCAAACAATATAAGACTAAGACAGCAATTGTAAACCTATTGCCTGATACCATTCAAGTTCCCGATCGCAATCCTCCTATTCGATTTAGAAAATCAATACCAGCCACCTGGGCATCTATTCAACTTACCGAAGGGAAAAATAGACAGGTCCGTAAAATGTTTGCATCTGTAGGATTCCCGGTATTAAGATTAATAAGGGCACAAATTGGAAAATACACAATTGACAAAATGCAACCCGGCGACCTGATATCTTTAACCGAACAAGAAGTTCAAGCAGGCTTCTTTCGCTAATTGCTCGTTAAGTTTTACTTTTGCGGTATTAATACAATATAAATGAGCCAAGACTTATCAGAACAAGAGATTATTAGACGCGAAAAACTACAAAATTTAGAGGCTGCAGGCATCAATCCGTATCCAGCTCCATTATATCCGGTTTCTCACTATTCAGCAGAAATCAAGAAAAATTTTAGCGAGGAGACCAAAGACAACTATACTTCGGTATGTGTGGCGGGTAGAATTATGAGTGTAAATGACAAGGGTAAAGTGTTATTTGTGAAAATTCAGGATAACGACGGCATTTT
>CANFLP010000012.1 GCA_947447835.1 Bacteroidota bacterium | reverse complement strand
TTCCTTGCTTAATGCCTCACTTAAACCATCTACCGCAAATTTGGTAGCGTTGTAAAATCCAACACCAGGAAAAGCACGTAGGCCACCAATAGAAGCAACATTTAAAATATGACCGCTTCTTTGTTTACGCATAATTGGTAAAACTGCTTTAGTCATATGTGCTAATCCAAATACGTTTATTTCAAACATTCGGCGCACTTCAGCCTCCTCGCTTTCTTCTACCGCGCCAAAATAACCAATACCTGCATTATTTACTAACACATCTATCTGACCAAATTTAGCCATAGTCAATGCAACAGCATCACTTATTTGATCACCAACAGTCACATCCAATTTAATCACTAAGGATGTTTCAGGGTAATTAGTAACGATATCCTGCACATCATTTGTATTTCTTGCAGCTACTACCACATTATACCCTTTAGCCAATGCCTCTATTGCCAAAAAACGTCCAAAACCTGTTGAACATCCTGTTATCAACCATACTTTATTCATGCTTTTTGTTTTAATTATTGATTTTCAAAGGTAATTCCCATTTAGGGTTTCAACTGAATAAACTGAAAATAGCGCTTACTAAATAAGGAACAAAAATGATTGTTTAGTTGGGCAATTATGTGTGCCAATCATTGATATGCACAAATGATTCACATTCAATTGCAGCTCATCCATTTACATATTATATCTGAGAAAAAATGAATAGCTTAGAAACTTCGTAAAATACTTGAAAATCAAGCGATAATTTAAAAAATACACTTATGATAAACATTAAAAAAATAGCAATCTTTACTATTGCTGCCAGTTTAACAACCACTTCTTTAATTGCACAAGATGTAGTCAAAGAAGCTGCTAAAGAAAATGCTGCTATTCCAAAGGAAGAAAAATCAGTAACACATCATAGCGTTGTGATTGGTGGTAAAACAATAAATTATACTGCTACAGCTGGTGCGCTTATTTTAAGAAATAATATTGATGAGCCCATTGCATTTTTTGGTTACACTGCTTATACAAAAGACGGTGAAGATGCCAACAAACGTCCAGTTACATTTTCTTATAACGGTGGGCCAGGCTCTTCATCAATGTGGTTACATATGGGCGTAATGGGCCCTAAGCGCGTTGTAGTGAATGACCCAAGTGACAATGTTGCCGCACCTTATAAAGTAGAGGACAACCAATACAGTATATTAGACAATACAGATATTGTAATGATTGATCCAATTGGAACAGGTATTAGCCGCGCTATTGGTAAATCAAAAAACGAAGAATATTGGAGTGTAAATGGTGATTTAAAATCGGTAGGTGATTTTGTAAAACAATATTTAATAGACAACGACCGATTAAACTCGCCTAAGTTTTTATTAGGTGAAAGCTATGGCACCATGCGAAGTGCTGCTGTTGGAAAATATTTGCAAAATGCGGGTATTGCTTTAAACGGTATCATTTTAGTTTCATCTGTTTTGGATTTAAGAACCCTTACTTTCCAAGACGGAGATGATTTATCATATATTATTAATTTACCTGCTTATGCTGCAACCGCTTGGTACCATAACAAAGTAGCCAACAAACCTAGCGACTTAGTTGCTTATTTAAAAGAAGCACGTGCTTTTGCAGAAGGTACTTATACAGTTGCTTTAATGAAAGGAAGCAAATTAACAAAGGCAGAAAAAGAAACATTAGCTAAACAATTAACTTATTTTACAGGATTGAGTGCCGACTATTTATTAAAAGCAAATCTTAGAGTTAAACAAGGACAATTTTGCCAAGAATTATTAAGAGATGAACATTTAACAACAGGCCGATTAGACTCTAGATACAAAGGATTTAATCAAGACTTATTAAGCGAAAGTGCTGCGTATGATCCACAAAGTGCAGCATTAAGCCCAACTTATATCGCTGCATTTTTAAATTACTATTACACCGAATTAAAAGTAAATAAGAATTTAACTTACCGCGTATCAGCTAGTAGCCTACCGGGTTTTAAATGGGATTGGAAACACAATACAAGTGGCTTTGGTGATGCAGCTACACCAAATACTGCGATTGACTTAGCAGACGCAATGACTAAGAATCCAAACTTAAAAGTATTGGTATTAAATGGATACTATGATTTAGCTACTCCTTTTTATGGTACTGAATATACATTTGAGCATATGGGATTAGAAGAAAAAATTCAAGCTAATGTTAAAATGAAATATTACGAAGCAGGTCATATGATGTATGTTCACCCAGCATCGGCAAATGCATACAAAAAAGATGTAACAGAATTTATTAAAGAAAATGCTGGACTTAAATAATAACAACCAAGAATTAAGAAAATACTATGCGTAGAATAATAGGCACCCTATCCCTTGTTTTATTTGCTGCAATTTGTTTTGCACAAAACAACAATATAACAATAATAAAAGCTGGCAAATTAATCGATGTTGAAACTGGAAAAGTATTATCCAACCAAATGATATTGATTCGTCATGACAGTATTATTCAAGTAGCAACCACAATTGCTATACCTAAAGATGCCAAAATAATTGATCTTTCAAAATACACAGTGCTTCCTGGCTTAATAGATTGTCATACACATATCACTGGCCAACCAGGTGGTGATTATTATGCAGATTTATTTAGAAAGACTCCTGTAGATGTAGCTGTCACTGCGCATATTTATGCAAAGAAAACATTGGAAGCAGGATTTACCTCGGTACGTGATTTGGGTTCTGCCGGATTAGTAGACATCGCTTTAAGAAATGCAATTAACAATGGAGATATTGTTGGCCCCAATATTTATGCAGCAACCGTGTTTATAGGAGCAACTGGTAGTCATGGCGACCTAAATGGATTCTCAGCCTATTTGCAATTTAATATGCCTAAAGGAATGTCAGGAGTGGCAAATGGTGTAGAAGGGGTTCGTGAACAAGTTAGATATAATGTAAAAAAAGGTGCAGACGTAATTAAGTTTGGTGCAAGTGCTGGCGTATTAAGCGAGGAGGAAAGTGTAGGCGCACCACAATACACACAGGAAGAAATGAATGCAATTGTTAGTGAAGCAAAAATGTGGGGACGCAAAACAGCTGCCCATGCACATGGCACTGAAGCAATTAAAATGGCAGTTAAAGCTGGTGTGGCATCGGTTGAGCATGGAAGTTTGGTAGACGCAGAAGGCATCCAATTAATGAAAGAGCATGGCACCTATTTAGTATCTGACGTATACGATGATGAATATATTTTATCAGAGTATTCAAAATTAGGTTTCCCAGATAAAATCATTAATAAAGAAAAGTTAGTTGGTAAATTACAAAGAGAGAATTTTCAAAAAGCAGTTGAAGCAGGCGTCAAGATTGCATTTGGTACAGACGCAGGTGTATACCCTCATGGATGGAACGGTAAGCAATTTAAATGGATGACTCGTTTTGGGTTAAGCCCAATGGGCGCAATACAAGCAGCTACTATTAATGCAGCGGACTTGATTGGAATTAAAGAAAAAACAGGCTCCATTAAAGCAGGGAAAAAAGCGGATATCATTGCAGTATTAACAAATCCATTGGATGACATTACTAGTTTAGAGCAAGTGCAATTTGTAATGAAAAGTGGTGTAGTGTATAAAAATAATTAAATATGAAAAGATTTTTTAGTTCCTTGTTGATATTAGTAAGCATCGGCAGTATTGCACAAAGTAATAGTGATGCTAGCTTAACAGTTGAAAAAATAATGAAGGATATTAAATGGATAGGCGCATCTCCAAGCAATACAAGCTGGACATGGGATAGCAAAGCCGTAATTTTTAGTTGGAATCCAGACAAGAACATGGCCGACTCCTTTTATATCTACAAATTAAATAGCAAGCAACCCGAAAAATTAAACTACAACGAAGCACTAAAACAAAAAGCAATTAGCAGTGGGAAGTATAATAAAAACTATAGCCAAATTGCCTACAATTATAAAGGTGATATTTATTTATTAAATACTATAACTGGCATATCCACTCCTATTACTCAAACAGAGGAAGCTGAATCTAATCCTAGTTTTATCAATAACGACGAGTGGGTAGTTTATCATAAAAACAGAAACTTATACGCTTGGCAAATTAAGACCGGGCTTACTAAACAGCTAACTAATTTTGTAAAAGAAACCGACAAAGCGCCAAAAACAAATACAAACGCACAGGATGTATTTTTACAGAATCAATCCTTGAGTAATTCTAGCGTTTTGCAATGGCGAAAGAAAAAGAAAGAAGCAAGAGAAAGTTTTATTGAACAAAATAAAGAAAAAGCAATTGCTAAAGCCATCGCAATTGGTGATAGACAAGTGACTAACGCAGACGCTAGTACAACTGGTTCTTATGTATTGTACACTTTATTTACTGCAGATGCTTCTAAAACAACTGTCGTTCCCTCCTATGTAACTGAATCTGGTTATACTGCCGACATCCCAGGTAGAGAGAAAGTGGGACATGGTCAAGGCGTTTCAGAATCTTTCATCTACAATAAATTATTAGATACCACCTATGTCATTAAATTAGATTCTATTCCTGGCAGCATGGACAAGCCTGATTTTGTGAAGGATTATCCTGAACAAAAAGAGGCGAAAGAGGGAAAAGACAAAAAAGCAAGTGTTCGCAAATTATGGATTAACGAAGTGTATTGGAATGAATCAAATGATATTGCAATAGTAGATATTAGATCAGTTGACAATAAAGATAGATGGTTGATGTTATTAGATCCATCTACAGCAAAATTAAGTTTAATAAGCCGTCAAAGAGACGAGGCATGGGTTGGTGGCCCAGGCAATAGCAGTTATCGTTCGGTTGCTGGATGGATTAATGACCATAGTTTCTATTTCCAAAGTGAACAAACTGGTTATTCTCATTTATATACTTATGATATTAATAGTCAAACTACAAACGCTTTAACCAAAGGAAATTACGAAGTACAAGATGCTGTTTTAACAAAAAACAAAAAAACATTTTATATTTTAAGTAATGAAGTACACCCTGGTCAACAAAACTGGTACAAATTGTCTGTAGACGGTACAACAAAAGAAAAATTAACGACTAAAGTAGGCACTTACGAAGTGAGTATGTCACCTGACGAAAAAACGATTGCTTACCGATATTCATTTATTAATAAACCATGGGAACTTTTTATTCAAGAAAATAAAAACACTGCTACAAATACACAAGTAACATTTAAAGCAGCGAGTGAGGAGTTTAAGCAATATCCATGGAGAGAAAATAAAATATTTACCATTACTGCAAGAGATGGCCAACCCGTATATGCACGTTTATACGAGCCAAAGGCAGGTACTAAAAACAATGCAGCAGTCATATTTGTTCATGGTGCTGGTTATTTGCAAAATGTACATTTTGGATGGAGTAATAATTATCCTCGCGAATACATGTTTAATAACTTATTGGCCGATAAAGGTTATACCGTTATTGATATTGATTATCGTGGAAGCTCGGGTTATGGTAGAGACTGGAGAACCGGCATATATAGATTCATGGGTGGAAAAGATTTGGATGATGAAGTTGATGCTGCAAAATATTTAGTAAGCAACCTTGGTATTGATAGCACGCGCATTGGCATGTATGGCGGAAGTTATGGTGGTTTTATGACCCTTATGGCATTATTTACTCAGCCAGATGTTATTAAAGCGGGAGCAGCATTAAGACCCGTAACTGACTGGGCACATTACAACCATGGTTATACCTCTGACATTTTAAATGAGCCTGCAACTGATAGTATTGCATATGCTCGTTCGTCTCCTATTAATTTTGCTGTTGGATTAAAAAATAACCTGCTTATATGTCACGGCATGATAGATGTAAACGTACATTATCAGGATGCTGTTAGGTTATCTCAAAAATTAATTGAATTAGGGAAAGATAATTGGGAGCTGGCTTCTTACCCTATGGAAGATCACGGTTTTGTAGAGCCAAGTAGCTGGACAGACGAATACAAAAGGATATTGAAACTGTTTGATAGTAAGTTAATAAAATAATTATTGTAATGATTTTACAAAAAAGGGTTTATACTTTATTGATAGTTGTGTTGGCTTGCTTGCAATACAATACACTTGTCGCTCAACTAAGCAACAAGGATAGCCTTTTGTATAAAACTGCAATCGAAAACACGCAACAAGTTTACTATAAAAATATTGGGGATCAAGCTACCAAATACAATGGCAGTCAATACCAAGGCTATACCGTTTCATTTTCGGATGGCCAACCCTATTATAAAATTGATGCATTAAGACAAGGCACTATATTATATAATGGCGTTTTGTTTAAAGATGTTCAACTTTTATATGACGAAATTGCCGACTGTGTGATATTACAAGATAGTGCGCATAGAATCAAATTGGTAAATGAAAAATTGAAATCCTTTAGCATTTTGGAAGACCGCTTTGAAAGACTTGAAAAAGACAACGACAACAACCCTATTATTGGAACTGGATTTTACCAAGTATTGACCACAGGCAAAGCAGCGCTTTATAAAAAGGAAACAAAGAAAATGATTGACAAGTTCACAAATAGCACTGAACTATCTGTTTTATTTGAAATTCATGAATACTACTACATCAAAAAATCGGGACGTTTTTTTGAGATAAAAAATAAAAAGTCTCTTTACTCCATTTTAGGGGAAAAGGCAAAAGAGTTAATGCAATACACCAAAAAAGAAAAATTAAACTACCGAAAAGAAAAAGATTTAATGCTTACAAGTGTTGTTGATTACTATAACAAATTAAGCCAATAGCATGAAGCAAACAATCCTAGTATTTTTACTATTGTGTCTTTTCAAATTAAGCAATGGACAAGTTGACTCAATTGCTAAAGTTGATATTAATCTACACAATGCTTCATTAAGCGAACTTGTACAACAAATTGAACAACAAACCGAGCTTCGTTTTTATTATGATAGCACTCAAATAAATATACAATCACTCAATTATGTTGGCACTAAAGTAAATGTAAGTGTACTATTAAACAGCTTATTAAAACCTGAAAACATTTATTTTAGTTTTGATTTAGAAAATCATGTTTTCTTGTCAAAAGGCATTGCTGTTGCCATCGTAATTCCAAATACATATTTTTCAGGCAAACAAGCTGTGTCATCAACTATGGCCGATGAAACTATTAATGAAATTGCAGATAACACTCAAATACAGGCTAGTTTAAGCGACAAAAAAATATACGAAATTGGCGAAAGAGCACAGGCCTCAAGTCATAGTATTGTGACCATGGCAGGATACTTAAAAGATATCAAAACTGGCGAGCCTGTAGCTGGCGCATCTATTTATATTGACAAGCCTAGGATTGGCGTAACCACCGATCAAAATGGATATTACTCTATCTCCTTGCCAAGAGGAAAACATATTTTAAATGTCCAAAGTTTAGGCATGCGCGATATTAAACGTCAAGTTGTTTTATATAGTGACGGAAAAATGAATATTGACCTTACTAGCAGTATTATGTCGCTAAAAAGAGTCGTTATTTCCTCTCAAAAAATGAGTAATGTACGTGGCGCTGTTATGGGAGTGCAAAAATTAGACATCAAAACAGTAAAGCAAGTACCAGTAGTTTTTGGGGAAGCCGACGTATTAAGGGTGGTTACTACCCTTCCTGGTGTAAAAACAGTTGGCGAAGCAAGTACTGGCCTAAATGTTAGAGGTGGTGCTTCTGATCAAAATTTAATTTTATTCAATGACGCTACCATATACAATCCAACACATTTCTTTGGCATGTTCTCTGCCTTTAACCCTGAGCTAATTAATAATATAGAATTGTATAAAAGTAGCATACCAGCAAATTTTGGAGGCAGACTTTCATCGGTACTAGATATTAATAGCAGAGAGGGAAACAAAAAAGAGTTCACAGGATCGGCAGGAATTGGATTATTAACTAGCAGAGTGAATATTGAAGGCCCAATTATTAAAGACCGATCTTCCTTTATACTTGGCGGAAGATCTACCTATTCTAACTGGCTATTTGACTTACTACCTGATCAATATAAAAATAGCAAGGCAAATTTTTATGATGTTAATTTAATTGCAAACCACCAAATAGACAAAAACAATACAATATACTTAACCACTTATTTAAGTAAAGATCAATTTAACCTAAATAGCGACACTGCTTATGGTTATAGCAATAACAATATCTCATTAAAATGGAAACACATTTTCAATAATAAATTAAACGCTTTATTCTCAGTAGGGAACGACCAATATCAATACCAAATTAGTAGTCAACACCTTCCAATTGCTGCATACCAAGTAGGCTTTGATATTAACCAATCTTATTTTAAAGCATTGTTTAATTATAATTATACCAACAAGCACAGTTTTGAATATGGATTAAGCTCACTGTATTATACATTGCATCCTGGAACCTATCAACCCCTTGGCACTAAATCATTAGTCACAAGGGATGTTGTTGCAACCGAACAAGCATTGGAGAGTGCATTATTTTTTACAGATCATTATACCATTAGTTCTGCCTTAAAATTGGATGCAGGTATAAGACTAGCTATGTTTAATAGCCTAGGGGCTCAAAATGTAAATGTTTATCCAGATGGAATTCCTAAAACAGAAGATAATATTTTAAGGTCGGTAGTTTACGGCAGTGGTAAAATAATGAAAACCTATGGAGGCCCTGAATATCGTTTAGGATTAAGATATGTAATTGATGAAACACTTTCTATCAAAGCTGGATATAACACTCAACAGCAATTTATTCATTCTTTGTCAAATACAACGGCAATGGCGCCAACAGATATTTGGAAATTAAGCGACCCTAATATCAAGCCTCAAACGGGTGATCAAATATCTTTAGGTATCTACAAAAATTTAAAATCAAATACTATTGAAACATCGCTAGAAGTATATTATAAGAATATAGATAACTACTTAGATTATAAAAGCGGTGCTAAATTAGTAATGAATCATCATATTGAAACCGATGTGTTTGAAACCAAAGGCAAGGCTTATGGTGTTGAATTATTAATTAAGAAAAATGCTGGTAAATTAAATGGATGGATTAGTTATACTTGGTCAAGGGTACTATTAAAAATGAATGATCCTACTGTTGGAGAATTAATTAATAATGGAAACTATTACCCTTCAAACTATGATAAACCGAATGATGTAAATATCATTGCCAATTACAGATTCAGTCACCGTTTTAGTATTTCGGTAAATGGTAATTATAGCACTGGACGTCCAATTACATTACCTATTGGCGTATTCTCATATGGTGGATCAATGCGTACATTATATGCAGACAGAAATGCATATCGAATACCAGACTATTTTAGAACAGACTTTTCTATGAATATTGAGGGCAACCATAAAGTGCATCAATTAACACATAATAGTTGGTCCATTGGCGTATACAACTTAACTGGCAGGAAAAACCCTTACTCGGTATATTATGTATCAGAAAATGGAGCTGTGAATGGTTATAAATTATCCATTTTCGGAAACGCTATACCTTATATAAATTTAAATATCAAATTCAAATAAGCAACATGAAAAAGAATATTACTTATTTATTGATATGCTTACTTATATTGAATGGATGTAAGGAAAAATACATATCCCCTGTCATCAGCAAATCCACAGGATACCTAGTTGTTGAAGGAAGTATAAATAGCGGGCTTGGTGAAACTAAAATTGTCTTAACTAGAACTTCAAGTTTACAAAACCAGATTATCAATTATGAAACTGGCGCAAAAGTATATGTAGAGGCGGAAGATAATACTGCTAAACCATTATTAGAAAGTAGCCCAGGAAATTATAGCTTTACTGGTTTGAATTTAAATAGCAATCAAAAGTATCGTATTAATATTTCGACAAGTGATGGGAGAAAATACGTTTCCGATTTTACTTCTGTTATTTATAACCCTCCTATTGATAGTGTTAGTTGGAAAAGAGAAAATGGCGATGTTCAGATGTACGTGAATACACATGACTTTAATAATAACACTCAATATTTTCAATGGGAAACAGCCGAAACCTGGGAAATCCACTCGGGCTATTTAAGCTCACTTAAATACAAGTCTACTAATAGTGCTAAAGGAACAGTTTATAGCACCGTGTTTAGCGACTCTATTAATAAGAGCATTGATTATGGTAAATACTTTTGTTGGAAAACAGAACCCTCTACACAAATCATGACAGGCGCTACAGTTGCGCTGAGTAAAAATGTAATTAATTTGCCCATTGCAAAGATCCCAGTTGACTCATGGAAACTAAATGTAAAATATAGTTTATTTACAAGGCAGTTTAGTTTAAGTAAGGGTAAGTATGAGTTTTTACAAAGAATGAAAAAAAATACCGAGGGCACAGGATCTGTTTTTGACGCTCAGCCATCTCAGTTAAATGGGAACTTACATTGCACCAATTTTCCTTCGGAGTTAGTAATAGGTTATGTAGAGGTTTGTAATGTGCAAGAGAAAAGAATATTCATTAATAGAAAGGAAGTGCCGGATTGGAATTATTACATGCCTTGCTCTGAAATTAATATTGCGAATAACAGCGATAGTATACAAATTCATGGGTTATACTTACTTCCAACCTATCCAGAGACAAATCCTATGACTGGAGCCATTATTAGCTTTTTTGCGGCACCACCTGAATGCGTTGACTGCCGATTACGCGGGTCTAATGTTAAACCAAATTTTTGGCAATAACCAAGCACTATTATTATGAAAAAAATTGTACTATATTTTGTATTCGTTGTTTGCTTAATGGCTCAAAAGGAAAACTCATGGGCACAATTTAAACAAGAAAGTGATTTGCAAAATAAAATTGAGCAATACACAAGCAATCACTTACAAGAAAAGTTATATCTACATACCGACAAAAGCACCTATTTTAACAATGAGCTATGTTGGTTCAAAATTTATAGTGTAGACGCTTTGTTTAATTTTCCATTAAATATAAGCTCAGTTGCTTATGTTGAAATGTTGAATGCATCAAATGAACCTGTTATACAAGAAAAAGTTGCTTTAGAAAAAGGGACTGGTAATGGATCTTTTTCAATTTTGAATAATTTGCCATCCGGAGATTATACCATTAGAGCATACACCAATTGGATGAAGAACTTTAATCCAAATTATTTTTTCTCTAAACAAATTAAGCTTATAAATACACAGATTCCTGCTGATTCAATTATAAATAAAGCAACAAAATATACAATACATTTTTTCCCAGAGGGAGGTAGTTTAATCAATGGGCTCCAAACCAAAGTTGGATTTAAACTGACTAACCAGTTAGGCAAAGGAACCGCTGCTAAAGGATGGATTCTAAATGAACTGAATGATACCATTACTAATTTTAGTTGTCTGAGTAATGGCATTGGAAATTTTACAGTAGCTCCAAATAATACCCACCAATATTCAGCAATAGTAACTACTAATGATGGGGCAAATATTGTTGAAAAACTTCCCTCAATACAAAACAATGGATATAGAATACAGCTACAAAATAAAGTCACAGATAGTTATGTTCAAATTCAAGTTCAAAATAATCAATCCTTAAACGAAGCTTTTTACCTACTCATACACACAAGAGGCATCGTTAAAAAAATATGGTCAAGTAATTTTCAAAATGGGCTATTCGAAATTAGGGTTGACAAAAAGGACCTCGGAGAAGGTGTAAATACCATTACCCTATTCAATAGCAACAAAACGCCTGTAAGTGAACGTTTGTATTTTATTTATCCAAAACCAAATGATAATCAACTTTCACTTACAATTGAATCAAATAAATACAAGAATAGGCAAAAAGTAAACCTCAGTCTTAATGCAACTGAAAAAGAAATTGCAAGTGGACTAGATATGTCGATGTCCGTTTATAAACTAGATGCATTACAGTCTATTGACGAAATGAATATTCAAAACTACGTATGGCTGCAGTCTGATCTTGCAGAAAATGTTCAATCCCCAAATAACTATTTTGATACAACTAATGAAAATAGATTTGAGGAAATGGACAACCTCATGCTAACCAATGGATGGAGGAGGTTTAGTTGGGAAAAAGTAATGGCAAATACTATTCCAACATTTTCATTTTTACCTGAACTAGCAGGCAGTATCATCTCAGGAAAAATTGTACAGCGTTCTACCGAATTAGCAATGAACGAAAGTACTGGTTATGTATCCATGCCAAGCAAGTATACTCAATTTAAGTCGGCCATTAGTGACCAAAATGGTCGTATTCAATTTGAGTTTGGGCGTTTGACCAATGATGGACAAGTTATTGTACAAGCTGATAGTTCAAAAAATTATCGTAATAAAATAGTGCTGGATAATCCTTTCTACATTGGAACTAATACCAGCCAGCAAGTACAAAGTTTGACTGTCAAATCAAATGTTTCAGATTTAAATAATTATTACCGTAATATACAAGTTCAAAATTATTATAGTCCAAATAGTAATAATCAGTTTACACCGCTTAATATTGATTCTATCCCATTTTACGGACAAGCAGACAGGATTTACTTATTAGATAACTACGCGAGGTTCACCACATTAGAAGAAGTAATTAGAGAATATGTAACACCATTAAGCTTGTTTAAATCAAATGGTAAATTTAAATTAAGGGTATATGACGATGCCGGTAAACGCTTTTTTGATGGCGAGCCATTGTTGTTATTGGACGGGGTTGTAATAAAAGATATTGATAAATTTATTGAATATGACCCTTTAAAAATTAGAAAACTAGATGTAGTATCTAGGTTGTATTATTTAGGGAACCTGGCTTACAATGGCATTATAAACTTCACTACTTACAATGGAAAAATGGAAGCTTATGAAATTGATCCAAATTCGGTTGTATTAGATTACAAAGGACTACAAGCACAAAGAATATTCGCTGCTCCATCATATGATACACAATATCAAATTGACAATAGATTACCTGATTTTAGACATTTATTATATTGGAACCCTGCCATCAGTTTAAATGAAAAACAAGTACAAAAATTACATTTTTATACTTCTGACCTTAACGGAAAGTATGTAATTATTTTACAAGGAATCAATAAAATAGGAACACCAATTTATAAAGAATTATCATTTACAGTACAGCCTTAGTCACGTTCAAGAATGTCTTTTACGTTTCCAGTACGCTTGAGTACCCCCCATTCTTGTAGTTCGCCTTTAATAGCTCGCTTCATGGCTTTGAAAAATACATACATCATTAACCATCTATAAATTAAACGCTGAGGTACTAACCATATTAGTTTGAATGGACTCTCCTTTTCAAATGCAAAAGCTATGGATGCAATTAAGGAGTCTACAATAACATAAATCATAAAGTAAAAAGCAATCTGTCCTCTGTTTCCAGTACATAATGCAATTATCATTAGGAAATCTGCAATTGGCGAAAAGAATGGAATAATATATTTAAACAACAGCATATCTGGCAAGGCAACCCAGCCTAATGCTTTATTTTTATTATTAAACATCATGTCTTTATGCTTCCAAAATGTTTGCATCACACCAAAGCTCCATCTTACACGTTGTTTTAAGAATTGTTTAAAATGTTCTGGCACTTCGGTGTATGCATATGCTTTTGGCTCATTTGCAACAATATAACCTGCCTTTATTATGCGCATAGTAATATCGCAATCTTCAGCTAAAGTGTCTGTAGTAAAGCCTCCAGCTTCAATTAAGGCATCTTTCTTAAACGCCCCAATTGCACCAGGAATCACAGTAATCGCATTTAAATAAGCAAACCCTTTTCTGTCAAAGTTTTGGCTTGTTATATATTCAATGCTTTGCCATTTAGTTAAAACATTCACTTCGTTTCCAACAATTACCGATCCAGCAACCGCACCCACTTCCTGCCCATGTTTATTTAATGGATTTAAAAAGTTGCGCATTAATTTTGAAACAGCATCCGTTGCCAATTTAGTATCGGCATCAATACATATTACATAATCGGCATGGGATTGTCCAATACCATATTGTAATGCCGATGCCTTCCCTCCATTTTGTTTGGTAAATACCTTAACTAATGGATTGTTATTAAAAGCAGTACTTACAATTTGGTAGGTATTGTCCTTACTTCCATCATCTACAAAAATAATTTCAAAATCAGGGTAATCACATTTTAATAAATTCTGTATTGAAGAAACAGCATTCACTTCCTCATTATAGGCTGGCACAATGATAGATACAAATGGATGTGCTAGCGTAGATTCAATAGCATCGAGCTTTTGTTTTTTACGCTTCTCTAATAATGCCATTACACCAATGATTATAATTCTAATAGTACTTAACCCAAGGAAAATCATAAAAATGGCGAAGAAGAAATTACCACCTAAGTATGCACCTTCTGCTAGAATATAATTTATCTGTAGCCAATAATATTCTTTGCCTTTAGGTATTGTTGGCATTAAATCCTCTGGCTTTTTACCAAGTAAATCTGCAACAGTTGTAAAGCTGTAACCTTCTGCTTTGAAATATCTAATTATTTTACCTGTTGCATTCACTGTATTCTCTCTGTTACCACCAGCATCATGCAATAAAATAATACTACCAGCAATGGAAGTATCTTCGGGATTACCCGTATTGATTTTATTTTGATAAATTTTTACTACTCTGTCAAAAATGGTGTCATTTCTGTATTCATTAATAGGAATTTGCCAGTCTTCCGGATCAATGCTTTCTCCTACTGTAATATAATTTTTTTGTCTACTCAACGCAATCGGTGCCAACTCCTCATACTTTCCTGGTTCACTGTCTGCATTAAAAGGAGCTCTAAACAAAATGGTACTGTGACCAGTAATACACTCAATTAACAAGCGAGTAGCATCCATTTCTAAGCCTGCCCACTGCTTACTCACCTTACTCATATCCTGGTGCGTAAATGTATGGTTGCCTATTTCGTGCCCTTCTCTAAAAATTCTTTTAATAAGTGGAATATTATTTTCCGCTTGATACCCAACTACAAAAAATGTTGCTGGAACATGATAAAAAGCAAGTGTATCTAAAATTTGTCTTGTATATTTTGGATCAGGACCATCGTCGAAAGTAAGCACTAACTTTTTCTTTGGCGTAGCACCAAACCTTCGTATAACATAAGTAGAAGGCAATTTGTCATAGTACTCTTCTGCAATTAACATGGAAGTAGTATCAATTTCACTACGTATATATCCATCCTCTGGTGAAGCAATAATGTCTAAAATTTCTCCATCCCCTACAAAGTCTGGCGCGCTACCTGCCTTGATTTTATTAAACCCTACAAAATCAAAAGATTTTAATGCAGATTTAGTCATTGGCTTGCTATAGAATGACCATAATCTGACATCCTCTCCACCTAACCTCCACAATGCAGTACCTGCTAAATTAATTTCAGTTGCGAATCGAATAGAGTTAAAATTGGTAGCTGCGTCTACAAAATAGACCTTATGTAAATGATCCTCACTATCATAGTATTGGTAATATAAGTTGTAGGAATCATTATCATAATCGATATGTGCATCACTATTTCTCGCATTGGCAATAGCTTGTTGATACGTAACGTCAAACTGTTTTATTACTTTTTCTTTTTTCCCTAATTGCCAATCATGTCCAAATGCAGGTATAGCTAGAATGATTTTATTGGCTGGCATTTTTTGTGTTGCATCTAAAACAGCAGCTTCAATCCATTTTTGAGAACTATTAGGCCCAGGCTTGGAATCGCCACTATGTTGGTCATAGGCCATTAAAATCAAGTAATCATTGTATTTACTTAATGCAGTAAAATTGTAATCATCATTAAAAGGAATAACGTCCTGTGATACTAATAAATTTTGAGCATGCATTTGGTCATACAAAGACTTTTGAAACGCAATCAAAGGCGCATCATTTTCCAACATCAATTCTTCAAAGTCAATATTTACTCCTACAAAATTGTATTTTTTCAAAGTTGCAATGATATCATTAATTAGCCTTTGCTTTTTAGCTGGGTTATTAATAATTCGTTTTACTGTTTCGCCCCTAAATAATGTTTTATAGTTATTGGTTAGTAGCGGCATGATTTTCACGCCAGCGTCTTGCATAACTTTTAAAGCCTTTGGGTCAATTGTATTATAGAGCGTATCAGAGGTAGGATCAATAAACATCCACTCCGGCAAAATCAAGTTTAAATTCTTTATATTTTTTTGTAGTGAATTAAAAGACTGAGAAGCGTCCCAATTCACAAAAAAAGCAGCTCTAATGCCCAAGCTATCACTAAAATATTTAGAAGTAGACAAATCCAAAGCCTTTGTAGTTAACTGTCCGCAGCCCTGTCCCTTTGCCCACTTATTACCAATTGCTTTTTTAAAACCCTTGTATTCTCGTTCAAGTTTACTTTCCCTGTAATTATCAA
Source organism: Bacteroidota bacterium (assembly GCA_947447835.1). Taxonomy (GTDB): domain Bacteria; phylum Bacteroidota; class Bacteroidia; order Chitinophagales; family Chitinophagaceae; genus Sediminibacterium. The sequence continues at coordinate 8,405 of CANFLP010000012.1, read as the reverse complement.
CAGTATCTGTTAGTACTTTTTTAATAGCAGTACCCTCCAAAGGGATATCTGGCTGATTCTTGTTCATAAAATAAATACCTATGAATACAATCAAACCAATAATTGGCAATAGAAACAATAATGTTCTGAGTGCCCATTTGGTTCTTTGCCATCTAGACTTATTCTTGGATTGAAATATTTGGGAGTTTTGTTCCATGGATAACTACAAAATTACGCTTATTTTGACGTACATAAGTATACTACCCCATCGTTAAATTTGCTAAGAATTTGCAAATTTTTCCTCGTAGCCACTTCTTGTAGCGTTAATACCTCTGGATTGTCCTCATTGTTAAACCAAATTAGGATTTCACTTGGCGTTTGATTGAAGGAATCTACCAGGTTTTGGTATTTCCTTTCTGGTAAAATTTGGACATGTTGACTCGTCCTTAAATAAACCGCATGGGCCGCATTTGAATACACTATTTGACCATTGTGGAAGATGGATGGATTGGTATCCAAATATGCAAGCAACCCACTAAGTATGCGCCAATCGTCGTCACTATACCCTCCAATTCCTCCTTCATTATTTTCTTTATACGTATTGTAGCTTAAAGTGGTGTATTGCAAAATGGTTGCTAAACCTACAAATACCAAAACAGTCGTTAACACAATTTTCGAATTTCTACTAGCAACCCATTTTAAGGTACTTACTAAATAAAAACTAATGGTAAATAAACAAGGTATATAAAATGGAGACAGTAATCTATTATTCATGGTCTCAAACCTTGAAACAGTAGCTACTGTTAACATAAACAAGGAATACATTAAAGTAAAAGTAGCAGCAATTTTTTCATAAGAATTGTGCTCGATTCTTTTGAATAATCGATATAAAAATATTCCACCAATAAGCAATAAGAAAATGAACCCTAATATTACTGGAAAACTATTGGTCCACTTTGAAAAAGGCAGCCAATCGCTTAATACCAAGCCATAGTATTTTAGATTCTCAATAAACGGTGTTACGCCTTTTTGACGATTACCTGTTAAGGTTTGAGATAAATTGACATTTCGAATTAAATTAATGACAAATAATGAAATCGAAATAATTCCGAAAATAAATGCATGCTTAATTTTCTTGCTCCATTTCAAATCATAACTTAACAATATTAAAATACCACCAGTGGCAATAATAGATACCCCCGCTAACCTAGTATCTGCAGCAATTGCAGCCACTATAGCCATTAACAATAAATGCTTTGTTGAATAACTGACGAAATACTTTTCACTAACCCAAATGAATAATAGCACTTCTGTAATAAACAATGTTTCTGACCATAACATGGTATAGATTTCTAATAAACTAGGGCTAAAAATAATTATCAAAAGCACTAGCCACTTAACCCATTTTACGTGATTTGTTTTTTCTAACATCACGCCACTTAAATAGATCAAGCAACCAAATAATATCGCATTAAAATAAGGTGCAGCAAGCAAGAATGTTTTTCCAAAGCCCAATTTAATGATAGACAAAACAAAGGGATAAAAAATAGGAAACATGACAAAGGGCTTATTATCAAATTGATAAAATCCTTTACCCGACAAAAAACTATCAGCAGCACTCATGTAATAAATGGAATCTGGAGAAAGTCCTAACCCGCTATGCTTGGTTAACAACAAAACAACTGCCATGCCAATAAAGGCTGCAAGCAAGGAATCCGTATTAGATTTAAATAAACGCAAAGTGAATTATTTTATCAAAAATACAAGGTTTAACGCTAAATGCACAGCAAAAAAATTAAGGATAAATTAAGCTGCGATTTAATTTGATACAATTTAAAAGGTTTTGTGAAAATTAGCATAGTTAAACCAACCTAAGTTAACTATGTCTAAATTTGTAACAAATCATCCATATGCGTAATTACATCTATATTTTAAGTTTTGCCTGCACTATTGTTTTATTTTCGAATTGTAGTCCTAAGGAATATCCACTAGGTAAATACCAAAATACACAAATCATCGCTGACGGGGACGCATCAGATTGGGGTTTACCACTTCGCTTTGGAAATGAGACTGGATCATTACAATATGCCATCACAAATGACAAAGAAAATATCTATATAAGCATAGCATCAAATGAGCAAGTTACTCAAATGAAAATGTTAAGGGCAGGTATTAAAATATATATTGATCCTAATGGCAAAAAAGCTACAGATATGTGTATTAGCTACCCTTACAAAGAAGCAATGGACATGCCTAGAAATAGAAACGAAAATAGAAATACAGATCCAACTGCCATGAAACAAAAAATGCTAATGGATGCCGATATTTTTAGCACTTCTGGTTTTATAAATATGGAGAACCGTATTTATGATTTAAAAGATACAAGCCACATTAAAGTTGGAATGAATTATGACACCTATAACAACCTCGTTTTTGAAGCAATCATCCCTATCAAAAATGTATTAAACAATCCTATCACTAATAAAAAAGCACCAAGTATCAGTTTGGGTATTATGGTAAATAATATGGGAGTAGGACCTGGGCAAAGACCGAATGTAGGGAATGAAATGAGTAGAAACGAAGGTGCTGGAATGGGTGGAGGAATGCGTGGTGGCGGTATGGGCCGTGGAGGAATGAGCGGAGGCGGTATGAGAGGCGGTGGTATGAGCCGTGGCGGAGGAATGCGTGGCGGAGGAATGAGCAGTGGTGCAAATGGATCTGCATACAATGCCAATAATAAACCCATTTCCAATTGGTATCAATTTAAACTTGCTTATCAAGCAGAATAAGAATGAATACAACGCATTAAAAAACCTCACCTAGATTAACATAAAAACCACCTTTCCCATTTTCACCTATCCCATAATCTATACAAATATTAGTTCTTGAATGTTTATTAATTTTAAGCCTTAGTCCTCCACCATAGCCTGGTAATAAACTAGTATAGGTTTTTGAAAGCTCTCCCGAAAAAGATTGCAAGTTGGCAAAAACAACTCCGCCAATTAATCTATTTTTTGAAATATTAAATCTATACTCAGACTCTAGGTAAGACATACTCCTCCCTCTGAATCTACTTTGGATATACCCCCTTCCAGAATTGTATTGATCATCCCACCCTGTTGATGGCATAATTAAATATGGGATTTTCCCCCCTAATGTCAGCCACTCTAAACTCCAAAAAGCTAATACATTTTGGGAGTGCCTTGGGAATTGGATAAATTTTCTAGCATCAATTACCAAGGACTGCCAATTATCATCACTTCCAATGGTCTTAAAATTATCTCTAAAAACAATATTAAAATAACTACCCTTATCTGGATTTATTTGATTGGTTCTAGAATCATATAATACATTAATGATGGGTCCAACCGAAGTTTCCGACTTTCCTAATTCCCTTTGAATTAAATTACTGATTCGTTTTGTAGTTGGATCTAATACGGCAATATCCCAAAATTGGTCATAATACAATCCAATGCCTACTAACCAATTTTTTGAAAAACTACGCACGATTTTATTATGTAATTTTAATCCTGTGAAGTCAATTGTTCTGGCTTTGTTAGGATCCGTTCTTCCCCCTAATCCATAAATACTAGAAGGATATGAAATGTAACGATTGTCTGAAACAAAATTATATTTTCCATTCTTAAACCAAATATTAGCGCTTAGTGGCAATATAATTTGACTGTATTGCGAATAGGTAAGACTAGTTGCAATATTTGAAAGCTTTGCATCCTTTGCCTCGTAATTATAGAAACCTAAATTAGTACTTAATATACCTGCAAAACCTGTTTGTAAAGTATACCCTGCCGCTGGGACAATTGAGTAATTATATTTTTTCGCAGGTAAAGTATCAAGTCCAGATTTCCCTTTGTGCTTAATATAACGATGCATCACATCTGAAATATCAATACCTTCTAAATCTATTTTTTGTGCTTTATTTTCAACAGAATCAATTAGCTGACGATTATTTATGGATTGAGCATTATTTTGCAAGAAGCATATTAATGCCAAAAAAGTTAGTATGTTACGAAATGTGCTAATTGGGGGCAATTTAATGGTTGCAAATTTATTAAGATTTGGACAATAATTTACCTTTTTGGTTTAATTCAGGAGCTTAAATAGCCCTAATTATAAAGGTTTTGGTAACTTAGAACCATATAAACCACTTTATGCATAAAAGACAATTTATAAAAAATATAGTACTTACTAGCATAGGCGCACCTTTAGGGTTACATTCTTTTGCCAAATCCTTCACAAACAAAGCCAGTATTCCTGCCACCATCTTAGCAAGTGATGAGGCGTTTTGGACTGAAATCAGAAATCAATACCTACTTAAGCCAGATTATATCAACTTAGAAAATGGCTATTATAATTTTTTACCTACTCCTTTACTAAATAAATACATTGACCATATTAAGGAAGTTAACTTACAAGGCTCCTATTATATGCGTACTGTTCAATTTGATAATAAGAAAAAGATAACAGCCAAACTAGCGGGCATTGCTGGATGTAGTGCAGATGAAATTGTAATTACACGCAACACCACTGAATCATTGGATATGATTATTGGCGGATTAGATTGGAAGGCTGGAGACGAAGCTATTATGGCCTACCAGGACTATGGTGCTATGCTAGACATGTTTGAACTAGTACAAAATCGTTATGGCGTAATTAAAAAAATGTTGTCTGTTCCCAACCACCCAAAAAATGACGAGGAAATTGTAGCACTATACCAAAACGCAATTACAGAAAAAACAAAAGTGATTTTAGTAAGTCACATGATTAATATCTCGGGACAAATATTACCTATTCAAAAAATTTGCACCATGGCACATGCTCATGGAGTGCAGGTAATTGTAGATGGCGCTCACGCATTCGCGCATATTCAATATCGAATTGATGACTTAGGTTGTGATTACTATGCGGCTTCTCTACATAAATGGTTGAGTACTCCTCTTGGTGCAGGTATGTTATACGTAAACAAAACACGTATAAAAAATGTATGGCCTTTATTGGCAGACGGCGAGAAAGATCTCAATAAAATTAATAGACTAAATCATACAGGCACCCATCCCGTTGCAACCGATTTAACCATTAATGATTCGATTGAATATTTTGAAATGATTGGCCCAGCAAAAAAGGAAGCACGTTTAAGATATTTACAAAACTACTGGACCGAAAAAGTAAGAAACCTACCAAAAATAATTGTGAACACACCAGCTGATGCCAACCGAAGCTGCGCTATTGCGAATGTAGGCATTGAAGGTATTGCTCCTGGAAAATTAGCAGAAAGATTACTTAAAGAACATCAAATATTTACGGTGGCTATTGATTATGCCAATGTTAGAGGCTGTAGAATTTGTCCAAATTTATATACCACTACTGCGGAACTAGACCATTTTATTAAAGCCTTACAAACGCTTGCGAATAATGCATAAACAAATAAGAACTACAGAATCAGAATCACTATATAAAGACATTGAGAAAATGTCCACTATTGAAATACTTAATAGTATCAATAATGAGGATCAAAAAGTGGCTATTGCAGTTGAAAAAAGTATTCATCAAATTCAACAACTAGTTGATGCAATTGCTGATAAATTAACTAATGGAGGTCGTTTGTTTTATATTGGAGCAGGCACTAGTGGCAGGCTTGCTGTTGTGGACGCAAGTGAATGCCCTCCTACTTATGGCGTACCCGAGGACTTAGTTATTGCAATAATTGCTGGCGGCAAAGAAGCTATGTTTCATGCTGTTGAAAATGCCGAAGACAATACGACACAAGCATGGAATGATTTACAAGCATTCCAAATTAATGACCAAGATGTAGTCATTGGTATTGCCGCAAGTGGAACTACGCCCTATGTATTTGGAGGTTTACAAAAATGTCAAGAACATAATATTATAACTGGCAGTATTAGCTGCAATTTCAATAGTCCTATTTCTACTGTTGCTAATTTCCCTATCGAAGTTGATCTTGGTCCTGAATTTATTACGGGTAGTACAAGAATGAAAAGTGGTACTGCACAAAAATTAATACTTAACATGATCTCTACTTCGGTGATGGTAAAGTTGGGACGTATCGAAGGGAATAAAATGGTGAACATGCAACTTACCAATAAAAAATTAATTGAAAGAGGTACGCACATGATTATGCAACAAACTAATATCACAGATGCTAATGTAGCTGAAGCGCTTCTAAAAGAATTTGGATCCGTAAAAAAGGCAGTTGATCATTTCAAACATAATTAGTTAGGGAAACTTATCTTTCCCATCGTAGTGGGATTTTTTGTTGAAGATGCTCCTATTTGTAAAGCAGTTCCTGCAACTGCCTCATTGGCCAGCAATGCAAACAGCACCGCTTCTTTTGCATCAGGGTCCATTCCTAGTGCTGAAAAAGAAACTACTTTTATAGAAGGCATTAATTCCACTAGATGCTGAAATAATATAGTATTGTGTAAGCCACCTCCGCTGATATACATTGCATCCAATTCAACAATTTGTGAGTCTAACTTTATCGCATCTACAATGGTTTCCGCGGTAAATCTATTTAAAGTGGCAAGCACATCTGCTTTGTCTATTAATAGTGTACTCGATGCAACTTGAGCATCCTTTAGATATGCCAAATTAAACAACTCTGGACCAACCGTCTTTGGCAATTTTAAATTGAAAAAGGAATTCGCCTTTAAAGCTTTTAGTAAATCATTATTTATATTGCCTTGTTTTGCAATGGCTCCATCTTTGTCAAATGATTCCTTAAAATGTTCACGCATATATGCATCCATAATGGTATTACCAGGACCTGTGTCGGACGAAATCACTTGATTCATACTTGCGTTAGCCGCCAAATAAGTAAAATTAGCAATACCCCCTATGTTCAATAATAATCTGTTCTCAAATTTATCTGCAAACATTAGATAATCTCCATACACCGCCAAGGGTGCCCCTTCGCCTCCTGCAGCAATATGCTTTTGTCTAAAATCACTTATGGTTATGATACCCGTATGTGTTGCTATATGATCTGCCTCTCCAATTTGTAGCGTAGCCGAACCAAATTCATCATTGGCTTGAAGTGATTTGGGAGCATGATAAATAGTTTGACCATGGCTTGCAATTAAATCAATCTCTTTTGACGCTATTCCCCATTGAGCAAGCACCTTATTAATCATTTGAGCATGTTGTAAACCCAACCAAGGATGCACTAAACAAAGTTGCTCTAAGGAAACCAATTGTGTAGAAAATAAGGGCAGTAATTTTGCACGAAACGCATTGTCATATAAAGCAGTAGTTGCATGTAGCAATTTAACTTTTGTCTCTTTCCCGGCATTTTCAATTTCACACAATGCAATATCCAAACCATCTAACGAAGTGCCACTCATTAAACCCAATATTTTTCTACTAGGCTTATTGGCAATATCATAAATCTTTTGAATGTTTTGGTGCATATATCCCCTATTTAAGCTGTTTAAAGATACTAAATAGCAGCGTATCAACAGCATTTGGTCAATTTTCCACAACCTACCATAAAGCTTCAAATGCACGGTCTTATCATGTAACTTTGAGGCATTAAAACATTGATGTATGCTTAAAGTGGGCGTGTTTGGCGTGGGACATTTGGGGAAATACCATTTAAATAATTGGTTAGAAATACCAGAGGTTAAACTCGTTGGATTTTTCGATCCTAATAATGACAATGCCAAGGAAGTAGAAGCCAAATACGGCATACCTCGCTTTATGGATGAAGAAGCACTGATTGCTGCATCAGATATTATTGATGTAGTTACTCCTACACATTTGCACTTTTCTGTTTGTGAAATGGCAATTAAAACGGGGAAGCATGTATTTGTTGAAAAGCCAATGGCCAATACCATTGAAGAAGGAAAAGCTATTGTAAACATGGTTAAGGAAGCTAATGTAAAACTTCAGGTTGGTCACGTTGAAAGATTTAATCCAGCTTATACTTCTCTTAAAAAAGCCTCATTAAACCCACTATTTATCGAAGTGCATCGTTTAGCTCAATTCAATCCAAGAGGAACCGAAGTAAGCGTTATTTTAGATTTAATGATTCACGATATTGATATTATTTTAAGCATTGTTAAAAGCAATGTGAAAAGTATTTCTGCAAGTGGTGTAGCTGTGTTAACTGACACTCCCGATATCGCTAACGTACGTATTGAATTTAACAATGGTTGTGTTGCTAATTTAACCAGCAGCAGAATTAGTATGAAAAAAATGCGCAAAATACGTCTATTCCAAAAAGATGCTTATATAGGTATTGACTTCTTAGAAAAAACTACTGAAATTATCAAGTTAAAACAACCAGACGAAGAAGACAGTTTCTCTTTTGATATTGATACCCATCAAGGGAAAAAGACTATTTCAATTTCGACTCCAGTAATTGAAGATGGCAATGCTATTAAAGCTGA
>CANFLP010000011.1 GCA_947447835.1 Bacteroidota bacterium | reverse complement strand
TTGGCTTATACATTAGGATTTGCTTTATTAGGTGCGTTATTATTTACTTTAACATTGGTTCCGGTTTTGTGTCATATACTTTTAAATAAAAATGTTAGAGAAAAAAACAATCCATTTGTAAATTTTTGGAATAATGGAGTTAAGAAAGGGTTTAACTGGACTTTTAAAAATAAAAAAATCACTTTAATTGGATCACTTCTTTTTATGGCATTAACTTTTTTCTCTGCCTCTTTTTTAGGAACTGAATTTTTACCGCAATTAAATGAAGGTGCATTATGGGTAGAAGCTAAGTTTCCAATGAGTCAATCCTTGCCTGAGACCGTGAAACAAACTGCTACATTAAGAAAAGAGTTACAAAAATTTCCTGAAGTGAATGGAGTTTTGTCACAAGTTGGAAGAAGCAATGATGGTACGGATCCTAGTGGATTTTATTATGTTCAAATGCAGGTAAATTTAAAACCTAAGGAGGAATGGAAAAGAAAACTATCGATGGATGATTTAGTAAGAGAGATGGATGATTCGCTTACTAAATATCAGGGAATTGGCTATAATTATTCACAACCTATTATTGATAATGTTGCAGAAGCAGTTGCAGGAATCAATGCATCCAATGCAGTTAAAATTTACGGAGATGATTTAGAAAAACTAGATCAAATTGCGAATGATGTAATTAAACAAATCGAAGGTGTAAGAGGCATTAAAGACGTTGGCATATTAAGAAATGTGGGACAACCTGAATTAAGTGTAGTGTTGGATAGAGAAAAAATGGCAGCATATGGGGTTAAGATGGGAGACGCGCAAGCGGTATTAGAAATGGCCGTAGGTGGAAAAACGGCTACGGAAAAATTTGAAGGAGAGAAAAAATTTGCAGTACGAGTTAGATACATGGAGGCCTTTAGAAAAAATGAGAAAGATATTGGCGAGTTGAAAGTGCCAACCATGCAAGGTGCTAAAATACCTTTAAAACAAATTGCTTCTATACAAAAAATTACGGGCCCTGCATTTATATATAGAGACAATACCAAACGATTTATCGGAGTTAAGTTTTCGGTAAGAGACCGAGATTTAGGGGGAACCATTGCAGAAGCACAAAAAAATGTAGCTGATCACATTAAATTGCCTGACGGATATTCGGTAGGATGGACAGGAGAATTTGAAAACCAAGTACGTGCATCTGGTAGATTAGGGCAAATGGTACCTATAAGTTTGGTTGGCATTTTTATATTACTCTTTATTATGTTTGGTAATATTAAGGACTCCTTGTTGGTATTAACCAATGTGCCTTTCGCTATTATTGGAGGTATTATAGCCTTGCATTTAACTGGGATTAATTTTGGTATTTCTGCTGGCGTAGGCTTTATCGCATTATTTGGTATATGTATTCAAAACGGTGTTATACTAATATCGGAATTCCATAATAACCTAAAATTGAAGTTATCGTTGAATGAATCTATCTTAAATGCTGTAATTGCTAGAACAAGACCTGTAGTTATGACTGCTTTGATGGCATCAATTGGTTTAATGCCAGCTGCAATAAGTACTGGTATAGGTTCAGAATCTCAAAAACCCTTAGCAGTAGTTATTATTGGTGGTTTAGTAACTGCCACGGTGATGACCTTACTAGTATTTCCAATTATATTCTGGGTATTTAATAGAAAGGAAAACGAAGAAGCATTGAAATAATTTAATACAAGCTTTTCTTATTATTATCTAAATTTGCACTTTCAAAAGAATCATATAATAATATAACGATGGAGCAAGACAAAAAGCAAAAGCAAGCTATAATCAGAAAAGTGGTAATTGGCATTTTATTGGTCGTTGCCCTTTATTTTGGAATTAAAAAAGTGGCTTTTTCATTAACGCATGAAACCACAGACAATGCACAGATTGAAACATCAATCGTGCCTGTGTTGACTAGAATATCTGGATACGTTAAAAATATATCTATTAAGGATTATGATTCTGTAAGTCAAAATCAATTGGTTGCGGAACTTGACGATGCCGAATTGCAAATGCAGCTGGAAGAGCAAAAAGCAGATTTACAACAATCAAATGCAGATGTTTCTAATGCCAAAGCACAATTAGAAAATGCAATTCTGTCTTTGAAAAACAACAAAGGCGTGATTGAATTAAGAAGCATTCGTCAGAAAAAAGTGGCTAATGATTTACAAAGAGATCAAAACTTGTTTAAAGAACAAGCCATCACAAAAAAACAATTAGACGAAACTGAATATCAATTGGCTGCTGCCAATCAAGAAGCAAATAATGCGCAAACAGAATATGCAACTGCGAATAATAAAATTGCTGTATTAAGAGAAAATGTAAATAGAGCTAATGCTTTGATTCAAATGAAGCAAGCAAAAATTAAGGAGACAGAATTAAAACTTTCTTATACTAAAATCACTACCCCAAGTACTGGTAAAATTGGCAAGAAAAATATTAGCATTGGACAATTTGTTCAAGCAGGAACACCTATGTTTTCTGTCGTAAATGATAGCAGCTATTGGATTGTAGCCAATTTTAAAGAAAGTCAATTAGAAGCTTTACATGAAGGGAAAAAAGTAAATGTACGCTTGGATGCTTTCCCTGATTTAGATATTCAAGGAACCATTACGAGCTTAAGTGATGCAACAGGTGCAAAATTTTCTTTATTGCCTCCAGATAATTCAAGTGGGAACTTTATTAAAGTAACACAAAGAATTCCTGTTAAAATCTCAATCAATAATCAAGCTGCTTTTAAAAGCAAGTTGAGAGCAGGTATGAGCGTATTTATCACCGTTGACAAATAGTTTAATGGCAACTCCTAAAGGAATAGCAAAAGCAATTATTGTAATTACAACAGTATCAGCTGCCATAATGGAGTTGATTGATACTTCAATTGTAAACGTGGCATTAACAGATATTTCTGGAAGCCTTGGCGTTAGCATTGAAGATATTAGTTGGGTAATTACTTCTTATGCAATTGCCAATGTTATCATTATTCCATTAACCGGGTTTTTAGCCGAATATTTTGGCCGTAAAAATTATTACATCGTCTCGATGATTATTTTCACCATCGCTTCCTACCTGTGCGGGCAGTCGGATAGTTTAGTGGAATTAATTATATGGCGATTTGTACAAGGTGTCGGAGGTGGTGCTTTGTTGTCCACTTCTCAAGCCATTTTGTTTGATGCATTTGAACCTAAAGAGCGCCCTATGGCGGCAGGTTTATTTGGTATGGGTATCGTATTGGGTCCGACCTTAGGCCCGACCTTAGGTGGCTGGATTATTGAGCATCAAAGTTGGCCATTAATTTTCATGATTAATATTCCAATTGGTTTTATAGCGACTTTCCTGGCCTATACGTTTATTGATAAAAAAGAAGGTGAGGGAAAAAACAAGAAAGATATTAAAATTGACTATACGGGTATTCTACTATTAGCAGTGGGTATCGGTTGTTTACAATATGTACTAGAGCGAGGAGAATCCGAAGAGTGGTTTACGAGTGAAACGATCCGTTTTTGTTCTATGATTGCTGTAGTTGGTCTTGGTATGTTTATATGGTACGAGTTGAGTATAAAGCAACCAGCTGTTAATTTAAGGGTATTGGGAAATAGAAACCTGGCCTTTACCACCATATTTACTTTTGTTGCTGGCTTCGGACTATTCACTTCGGTATTTGTTTATCCTGTATTGGCACAGCGTATTATGGGCTATACTTCCTTTGAAACAGGAATTTCCTTATTGCCACCAACATTAGCAGGTGTCATCATGATGCCCATTATAGGTAAGTTAATGAGTAAGGGTGTCACCCCTATTCCTTTTGTGATAGTTGGCTTTAGTTTATTTTCGGTTTACGCATTTTATAGTGCAGCTATGCCTCCTGATGCAGGTAAATGGGATTTCTTCTGGCCATTATTAATTCGTGCCTTTGGAATTTCAATGAGTCAATTACCATTGATTAATCAAGCAGTGGTTGGATTAGAACCAAAGGATTATGCATCAGGCATTTCTTTAAATAATATGATTAGACAGTTGGGTGGTGCTTTTGGTATTGCGATTGCCAATAATTATGTTGCCCAACAATACTTTAAACATAGAACTAACTTAATTGCCAATTTACCAGCAGATGGAGCACAATGGAAAGAAAGAGTGGGTGCGGTTTCTCAGGGGATTGCATCAAAGACTGGTGACTTCCACGGTGCAACACAACGTGCATATAAAATGATTGACATGTCTGTAGATAGACAAGCTTATTATCTATCTTATTTAGATACGTTTAGATTAGTGGGAATCTTCTTTTTAGTGGTTATCCCATTGGTATTCTTTTTGAGAACTCGAAAAAAATTAGACAAAGCTGCGTTAGAAGCTGCTGCTGAAGCGCATTAAAATAGTTATGAAAATGAAAAAATTAATTACATCTGCATTTGCGATATGCTGTTTAATAGGAATGGCAAACGCACAAGGAATAGTAAATAATGAATTAAAATCATTATTACAGCATTCATTAACCTACTTCCCTAAAGTAAAGGAAGTGGAACAATCTGTGCAACTTGCAGAAGATAAGTTAAAACTGACTGAGTTAAATAAGTATCCTGATGTTACCGTTGATGCTAGTTATGCATATGTGCAACCTAAAATTGAAGTTCCATTTGGAGAAAAAACCTTTCAATTTGCTCCTGAGCACAATGTTTCTGCTGCATTAAATGGAACTTATACATTATTTGATTTTGGAAGATTAAAGGCCAATATCGAAAAATCTAAACTAGAATTGCAAACGGCACATCATGTTGCAGCACAATTAAAAAACAGTCTATTTACACAAGTAAGTCAATTGTACTTTCAAATTGTATTTGCAAAAAAAGCAATTGCAATTCAAAATGAAGTCCTGGCTTTGTTAAATGAAAATAAAACTGTCATCGACGCACAATTAAAAAATGGAAATGCGATTCAATTGGATGTATTAACAATCCAGTCTAAAATTGACAATGAAAACAATCGCAAAATTGATTTAGAAACGAATTTGAAAAAGTTGTTGAATTTATTAAACTATGCAACAGGAGTTAAGGATATTAAAGAAGGTCAATTAGCAATCACTGTAAAAAGCTACACGCTTGAGGAAGCAATGCAAATTGCTATCAATCATAATCCTTCTTTGGCCATTGCAAAAGATAAATTTGATATTGCAAAAAATGACGTTGCTATTAGTAAACTAGGTGAAAAACCTTATGTAGGCATTAAAGCTGCCGTAGGTTCAAGGAATGGTTATTTGCCAAGTATCAATGATCCAAGATTCAATTATAATGCGGGTGTAGGACTTTCTGTTCCATTGTTTAATGGAGGAAAAATCAAGCAAATGGTGAAATTACAGGAACGTGCTCAGGCATTAAGTGAAACAAATATTGCCGTTTTGATACACGATACAGAAAAAGATATTCAAGCTGCATTAATTGATATAAATAGTAGTGAGAATAGAATAAAAAATGCGGCTACCCAAATTGAGCAAGCCGCATTAGCGCAAAAATTAAGTGTAAGTAAATTGAAAAATGGTATCGCTACTCCTTTGGAAATTACTTCTGCTAATTCCGATTATCAAAAAGCATTATTAAACCAATTACAATATCAATACCAATTATGCAATGCCCAGTTGGAACTTGTAAAATTAACTGGTGTTGATATTATAGATTAAAAGTCCGCATATAATCTAGCAGTCATTAAAACAGTATCATTTTTTGATACTGTTTTTTTATACATATCCATCGTAGATATTTTTTTCCATTGAGCATCGTCTCCAAATGCTTTCCAATGTGCATTACGATCTTCCATGTTATTAAAGCTAGTCATGTAAATCAAATTAGGCATTCGCGATCCAGCAATTACTTTAGAATAAAAAACAGCATTAAAGTGCAATCTTTTAAATAAACCAATTTCATCACCCTCATTAAACATATGCACTTTTCTTAAATGTAAATTTTCTGTTTCACTTTCATAGCTTCTATATTCATAAATACGATCAGGGCTTTTTGTTAGGTCTGATTTTGTTTCAAATACGGGTTGGTCTTTAAAAGACTTTGTCAATATTCTCTCAATTCTATTGTAAGCTAAGCTACCATCTGCATTTTCTAAATGTATAAGAGGTTTGTCGCCATAAGGGTCTAATGCTTCTATTTTTTGGTCTAATACATCCAACTGTGCTAATGATTTTAAAGGCACCCAAATAAATAATCTTTTATCAACTGCTGTGTCATTATCAACTGGAGCAAATACGCCAACTTTAACAATGCCGTTACTATGCAAAAATGGTAGGTAGGTTTCTTTTAAATAGTTGTCTATATGATTTACCTGTGCCTGTGTGCTACAATGGTAAACCTGAATCAAATAATAGTCTCTATTTTTTTCGGCATTATTAGAGAATGCGTTAATGGAACAAATTGTCATAATAACAATGGCCAGTATTTTTTTCATAATCATATATTTTGTGTGGTGTCAAAAATAAAGGAAACCTACTGAAACTTATTTTTTATTATATTTAGCTATAATTAAGATGCCATGCAAAAGACAAAAAACCAACTAGTCCCTTTTATATTAATTACCTGTTTGTTTTTTTTATGGGGATTCGCACATAATTTGGATCCTATATTAATTCCACATTTAAAAAGATCTTTTACACTAACTACAACACAGTCTACTTTAGTGGACTCTGCGGTTTTTGTAGCCTATTTTTTTATGGCATTGCCGGCTGGCTTTATCATGAAGAAATGGGGGTACCAAATTGGAATTATCGCTGGTCTTGTATTATTCTCAATTGGTGCTTTCTTATTTGTACCTGCCGCCAACCATCAATCTTATGGATATTTCTTAATTGCTTTATTTGTAATTGCCTGTGGCTTAACCATTTTAGAAACAGCTGCTAATCCATTTGCTTCTGCATTAGGTGATCCAGCTACATCTACTCAAAGGCTTAATCTGGCACAGTCTTTTAACGGCTTAGCAGTTGCATTGGCTCCTGCTATTGGAGCAAGAGTAATATTAACCAAAGGGTATACCGATGCCCAATTAGCTGCTATGACTGACGGTGTTAGAAAGGTGGCTTTAGCTACGGAAGCTTATTCGGTAAAAACACCCTATACTATTTTAGGAATAGTATTATTAGTGATAGCATTGTTATTTTATTTTATTCAACTTCCAGATATACGAAATAAGCAAACCGAAAATAGGGAAGGAAGTTTACTTAAAACATTTAGGCATGCTCATTTGAGTTGGGCGGTTATAGCACAATTTTTTTATATAGGTGCACAGGTTTGTGTATTTAGTTTATTTATTATATACTCAACACAAGTTGCGGGTATTTCTGAATTACAAGCTGCAGACTATTTAAGTATAGGAGGTCTTGCCTTTTTAGTTGGACGTTTTTTAGGAACTGCGCTTATGAAAATTATAGCGCCTAATAAATTATTAACAGCCTATGCTTTATTAAGTGCCTTTTTATGTGTGATAGCAATTACAGCAAAAGGTACAATAACAATTTATGCTTTAATTGGAATTTGCTTTTTTATGTCCATCATGTTCCCTACAATATTTTCTTTAGGAATAAAGGACTTGGGTCCTGATACCGAAATGGCAAGTAGCTTAATAGTCATGTCAATTGTGGGAGGTGCTATTTTACCAAGAGTGTTTGGTTTAATTAGTGATGCCACAGGTAATATACAATTGGCATACATAGTACCATTGTGCTGCTTCTTGGTAGTTGCCTACTTTGGTTGGAAAGGCAGCAAGATTAGGTTTATTAATTAACTAGTATATATTTTTTTCAAATAGTGCATTTACTTTTCTAATATATCAATAAGTGACTTATCACTTGTCGACTACTCGCCCTTAATTAAAAGTGTATAGAAATTAAAGCATTTTTGAAAATCAGATATAAGCATACGTTCGTCAATGCCATGATATCCTTTTGCATCGGTAAGTGGAGTGAAGTTCACAACGCCATCACTTACTTCACGATAGTTTCTTGAATCGGTTGCACCTACCATTAACATGGGCGCTACCACAACATCTTTAACAACAGAACGTACCACTTTTTCGACACGCTTGTAATACTTACTATTAACATCGGTAGTTGGTGAAGGTTCGGTCATATAATTTTTATAGTAAGTAATTTTAATATTAGTATCGTCTATAACTTTTTGAACATAGTCAAAAACATCCTTGCTAGATTGACCTGGAAGAATTCTACTATTTATATATGCAGTTGCAAAAGTAGGAATTACATTATCCCTAACGCCACTATTAAATACAGTAGGTACTAATGTTGTTCTTATTAGCGCGTTGCTTGTAGGCTGTTCAGATAAACTTTTAACAATACGGCTTTCAAATAACCATAAATTAGATAAAGCCATTTTCTCAAAAAAATTATCATTATAGGCGCTAATACTTTTTAAATAGGCTTTGATAGGTGTAGTTAGTTTTGTAGGAATAGGATTGTCATTCACTTTAGTAATGGCTCTACTTAAAATATCAATGGCAGTATGATTGGCAGGTATGGAGGAATGACCACCAGCCTTTTGTGCTGTAAGTACTAATGTTACATATCCCTTTTCTCCTACGCCAATAGCTGCAATAGGCGCTTTTATTGATTGATTGTCCTCGGTAGAAATTTCACCGCCCTCGTCTACAACTAAGTCGAATCTTTTATGTTGATCTTTAAAATATTTTACTACTGCTGTAGCACCTTTCCCACTAGATTCCTCATCTGCACCAAAACAAAGTAAAATAGTTTGTTTTGGTTGGAAACCTTTTTGTAATTGTGCTTCAGTAGCTTCTAAAATACTAATCATACTACTCTTGTCGTCTAACACACCGCGTCCCCAAATATAATTTTCCTTAATCTCGCCTCCATAAGGCTTAGCATGCCATAGTCTTACAGCAGATTCCTCAACAGGCACCACGTCATAGTGGGCCATTAAAACCATTGGGAGTATACTGGTATCTGTTCCCTTCCACTCATAGATGTAATTAAAACTATCTACAATGGTTCTGTGTAAGCTTTTATGGATTAATGGGTAAGAGACTTCGATAAATTTTCGATATTGCATGAAAGTGGCTGTGTCAAATTGATAATCATCATTAGGAGTCTCCGTTTTGAGTTGAATTGCAGCACTCATATGCTCAATGGCATTTTGAGGAAGCGAATCTAATGTAACTAACTGCTGATTATTATTTGGTTTATTACCTAGGGTATTGAAAATTAATACACTGACTAAAACCAATAATAGAACTCCTACAAGGCCAAGAATCTTTTTCATGTAAAATATTTGTACTGTAATATACGAAAACGGAGGCAGAAAATAAAAACGCCTCCAGGTTACTAGAGGCGTTTAAAACAATTCAAGTGTATTAATTAGGATTGAAATCCTTTTCTACGCATCATTTCAAAACGAACTTTTTTTAGAAATTCACGATCTACTTTTAATGCCTCATTCACTCTTTCATCAGTTTTTAAAACAGGCTTAAGATCATTTTTGAATTTCTTTCTAGCATTTAACATAGCTTCCTGAAGTTGAATTTCATCGGTAGATTTATTAGCTATAATTTCTTGTGTAGCTTTTTTATGACTTTCATAAACTGGCCAAAATTGCTCTGCTTCGGAAGTAGTTAACGCTAATTTTTCAGTAATAAATTGAATTTTAAACATTTCAATTTTTTCTTTGTTTCCCCCTCTTCCTCCTCTACCCATAAAGCGTCCGTCTCTTGGGCCCTGACCCATTGGAGGTCTTGGTGGTGCTGGTTGTTGTGCATTTGTTGTAATTGCAAGCGCAAGTAAAACGAATAGTGCTATGATATTTTTCATGTTTTATATTTAAATATTATTTATTGAATTTAGTTGCTGTCTTTAATTGAATGTGTATTTAGTGATTCCAAGTTTGTGCCTTCTTTGTTTATTTCAGATTGCCAGTCGATTTCAGCAATTTCTTCGTTTGCATTTACATAAGAGTCAATTTCTTCACTTGGAATTTCTTGCATGTTCAATGCAATAGAAGCAGGCTGTTCTGACTTATTAGATTGTATATATGCAAAAGTAGTTGCAGCTATAATTAGTAAACTTGCTGCGACCGCTAATTGTGCATATTTGCCAATATTAAATATGGTTGCTTTTGTCTTATTTTTTTTAATTGCATGTAAGGCACGCGCTTCAAATTGATTGAAATAATCCAAAGGCACTTGATTATTCATCTCCTCCATTTGAGCTAAAGCGGAATTGCCAAATATGGCCTCTGCCTTTGCTTTGTCTTCTAATAATTCTATATCGTTCTGGTTTGTTTGCATTACTCTATTTTGACTTTGAATGATTGTATAAGTTTAACGGGCTTTTAAAATTTCTTCCATTTTTTTTAATGCTTGATGAAAATTTGCCTTTGCTCCACCTACGGTTGTTCCTGTAATAGATGCAATTTTTTCATAATTCAGTTCCTCAAAATACCTCAGCATAAACACAAATCTTTGTTTTTCAGGGAGTTGTTTAATGGCTTGTTCAAGGGCAATTTGTATTTGTGCCGATTTTGGACCATCCTGAGTAGTAGCAGCATTTTCATAGTCTAGGTTATCCGCACTTACATTTTGAAGATGATGCTTTTTTTGTTTTTGTAAAAAATTGAGTGTTTCATTGTAAGCCACTCTAAAAAGCCATGTAGTAAATTCGCTTTCCATTTTAAAACCATCCAATTTATTCCATACCTTAACCCAAACCTGTTGAGCAATATCATCTGCATCAGCGTGTTCAGTTACCATTCTTTTTATCTGGTAGTATACTTTTTGTTGGTGACGCTTTAATAATTGCGTAAAGGCAGCCTCTTTTTGAGATGACTGCTTAAACTGTAGGATTAATTCTTGGTCACTAAACATATATACAAAATTAGACAATAGTTCACCATAAAGGTTTAAAGCTTTATCTTTAATATTCACTTTCAAAGTATAAATCCATGAAAAAAATTACAGTTAGTTTATTGCTTATTTCAAGCTTAATTAGTTTTAAGTTAGTGGCACAAGATGCAAATGCAATTATTAATAAAGCCGAAACCGAACGAATAGAAAAATATTTGTCTTCTGATGAATTAGAGGGACGCAAAACCTTTTCAAAAGCTATCGACAAGGCAGCTGACTTTATCGCAAATGAGTTTAAGCAAGCTGGGTTAAAAACATTTAACAGTAACGATACTTATTTGCAAAAATTTACCAGAATGAGTGCTCGTTTTATTGCAGCTTCTGGAAGTTTTGATGGTGTAGCTGTTGATACTAAAAACTTAATTGTAATAACTGCACAACCCACAGTAACAATTACAGAAAATAGTGGCTATGACATAGTTAAAATTAATAAAGAAGACAATTTTGGGTTAACTGCAAGAAAAGTAATTATGGCTAATAAAAACGTAATTGTATTAGTGGATGAAAGCTTTGCAAATATGTTTGGCAGACTAGTTCAAATGAAATCTAATATTACTGCACAACAAAAGACAATTGTATTTGTGTTAGGTAGTTTAACACCAACAAAATACACTATTGAAGCTACACATAAAATTGAGGAACTTGCATTGGCAAATGTTGTTGGAGTAATACCTGGCAAGTCATTGCCTAATGAGTATGTAATATTTTCAGGACACTATGATCATTTAGGAATTAATGGAGCAAAAGCAATTAATGGGGATTCTATATACAATGGTGCTAATGACGATGCCGCGGGCACAACCGCAATGATTATGCTTTCAAAATATTTTAAGAAGCTTAATAATAACGAGCGTACACTTGTGTTTGTTGCGTTTACTGCAGAGGAAGTAGGCGGATTTGGTGCACAATATTTTTCAAAGCAATTTGATCCATTAACAGTGAAAGCTATGTTTAATTTAGAAATGATTGGAACTGAAAGCAAGTGGGGTAAGAATAGTGCATACATCACAGGTTATGAAAAAACGAATATGGGTGAAATTTTACAAAAGAATTTAGAGGGATCGGCTTTTAAATTTTATCCTGATCCGTATACCGATCAAAATTTATTTTACCGATCTGACAATGCAACTTTGGCAAGATTAGGAGTGCCTGCACATACTATCTCTACTTCAAAAATGGATAGTGAACC
This sequence comes from Bacteroidota bacterium, assembly GCA_947447835.1. Classification (GTDB taxonomy): domain Bacteria; phylum Bacteroidota; class Bacteroidia; order Chitinophagales; family Chitinophagaceae; genus Sediminibacterium. The sequence goes on along the minus strand of CANFLP010000011.1, from coordinate 13,285 downwards.
TAACTACCACAAACCTAGCGATCAGTTTGAAACTTTGGATATGGATAACATGAATGAAATTATTAAAGCAATTGCCATTAGTTCAAAATCAATCATCTCAGGTAAGGATACGCCTTCAAGAGTGGATACTACACAACTAAAATAATTTGATTAAATTTTTTTTCATGAAAAAGTATCTTGTTTATATTTTATGGTGTGTTTTTTTTACAGCTAATGCACAAGTAAAAAACTATTATCCTTCAGCCGATAAATGGGAAAAGAAAACCTCAAGTAGTTTTCATATTGATAGTGTTTTGTTGAGTCAAGCAGTACAATTTGCAATAGAAAACGAAACCAAGTATCCAAAAAATCTGTGGCTTAGTCAGGCAATGCAGTATGGCAAAGAGCCTTTTTCTGATCCTGTTGGGCCGATGGCTAATCGCGGACCTGCTGGGGGTGTAATTATTTATCATGGTTATATAATTGCAGAATGGGGTAACCCAAATGCGGTTGAGATGACCAATAGTGTAACAAAAAGCATGGTTTCGACAGTTATTGGTTTAGCGGTCGATAAAGGGCTGATAAAATCAATTGATGACAAAGCGTATACTTACATGCCGCCTATTGAGGTTTTAAAAAATGGTGAAACAGTAGATCAAAATCCGATTGCTCAATCTTCCTTTATTTATCCATTTGATACTGAACATAATAGAAAAATAAGCTGGGATCATTTATTAAGACAAACAAGTGACTGGGAAGGTGTTTTATGGGGTAAGCCTGACTGGGCAGATCGACCTTCGGATAAAGCAGACGAGTGGACAACCAGAAAAAGATTTGAACCAGGCACTGTTTTTAAATATAATGACACCCGTGTAAACGCATTGGCATTAGCCGCGACTGCAGTATGGAGAAAGTCTTTGCCTGAAGTATTAAGAGAACAAATCATGAATCCAATTGGAGCTTCCAATACCTGGGCCTGGACTGGATATAAAAATGCGTGGATTGTATTAGATGGAAAGATGGTACAATCGGTAAGTGGTGGCGGTCATTTTGGTGGTGGCATGTTTATCAATGCCTATGACATGGCTAGGTTTGGTTTGCTTACTTTGAGAAAAGGAAACTGGAACGGCAGACAGCTCATTTCTGAAAACTGGATTAATAAGTCTACCACGCCTACTGCTGCAAATGAAGGTTATGGTTTTATGAATTATTTTTTAAATACCAATCGTAAAATGTATCCGTCTGCTCCCGCAACCGCCTATGCGCATATTGGAAATGGTACGAATGCAATTTATGTGGATAGCGAAAATGATATTGTTGCTGTAGTAAGATGGATAGATGACAAGCAAATGGATGGATTTTTAAAATTATTGCTAAGCGCCTTGCCAAAATAACCATTAGGAAAAGTAATTGCTACTATCATTTAATAGCTAAAATACAAAGGCTCCCAATTTTGGGAGCCTTTGTTGTAAATGCTTTGATATAAATCGTCTAAGTAAGGATTACCCTTTAGCTTTTTGCAATTTGTGAAAACTTGTATAAGAAACTAATAATAAACAAAAGAAAACAATAGCCATAATGGTATTGTTTAAAGGGTCGCCTACACTTAGATGTGCATTAACGGCTGTTAAGTACATGATGCCGAATCCAACGTAAGCCCATTCTTTAAAACGAGCTGGTACGGCTGGAACAATTAACAATACCAATCCAATTAATTGACCAATACTTACTTCAAGTCCAAGATATCTTGGTATACCTAAATGTTTTGTGCCTTCTATGGCCATTTCTGAATTCATAAAAACGGCAGTAGAGGCAAACAGGCAAATAATACTTGTCGTAACCCAGTAAATAATTTTTGTTGTTTTCATTGTGTGTGTTTTGAATTAAAATGTTTTTGTATTGAAATACAATTTACATTTACTTTTTAAAATAAACAATATTCATGATGTATAAATTACTGTTGATCTGTCTTACAAGCATTGTATTCAATAATGCAAATGCACAATCAAATAGCACTAAAATAAATAATGACAGTAGTTTTGCTATAAAGGAAGTGATAAACAATATGTTTACTGCCATGAAAAATAGCGATACCGTATTATTAAAAACTTGCTTTAGCAGTTCGGTTGTATTTCAAACAGTTGTGTCAAAAAATGGTACAGTGAGTGTTAAGGAAGAGTCAATAAAAGACTTTGTAAATAGTATTGGTAGGCAACCAGTGGGTTCATTAGATGAACGCATTAGTTTTGAGACAGTAAGCGTAAATAAAGATTTAGCTATTGCTTGGACGCCTTACCAATTTTATTATAATGGGAAATATTCACACGAAGGAGTGAATTCCTTTCAATTAGTGAAATTTGCAGAAGGCTGGAAGATTCAATATCTGATTGATACAAGATATCGCTAGAATTTTACTTTGACATAATTTGCAAAAAACGACTTGGGTAGTTGGTTGTTATATATTCAACATTTAATGAGATTAAATCTTTAAATGTATTTTCATCATTCACGGTCCAACTGCCAACCATCAATCCTTTTTCAATAGCTTCTTTGCTAATGTTATGTTTTTGTAGGTAATCATCAAAATGATAATTGATTCCATTAAACTTTGCAGCCGCTATAGCATTATTATCTTTGTCGCCCTCTAGGTATAATACAATTGCATTTTGGTCAAATTGTTTAATCCACTCTAAAATTTCAAACCTAAAGCTTATAAATATTATTTTTTTAGAGATGCCCATGTTTTTAACCAAATTCATTACTTCTTGTGTAACTGTTTTGTCTAAATTATTATCTGTGATAGATTGCTTAATCTCGCAAATTAATAATGTTTTTGAATTTGACTGGGTGCCATTTTTAAAATAGTCAACTAATTTAGGCAATTCTTCGCCGTTACTTAGTTTGTGTTTATTTAAATCTGAATAGTTATTAAGTTCAATCGTATCTCCATAATAAGTTGGATCATGGCATATTACTAAGATGCCATCTTTTGTTCTTCTAACATCAAACTCGCTTCCGTAAGTACCCAATTCAATTGCCTTATTTAGAGATGCAATTGAATTTTCGGGCAACCCAAATTCTTTCCATGCACCTCTATGGGCAATTATTTTAGTAGTATTCTGAGCAATCGCTTGATTCATGATAAATACTGTTAATAGTAGTATTATTTTTTGCATCTTTTTTGATTTAAGCTATTTCAACAAACTCTCCTTTATCTGTATTTTTTTTCACCTTGCCTGCTTCGAATATTTTTCCATTCATAGCAATGTAAATTCCTGGTTGTAATACTTGTACAAAGGCAAGTGCGCTGCCTAAATTAAATAGACCATCACTACTGCCAAATTTATAAGGAACCATTGCCCCTGTTAGGACAATGGTTTTTTCTTTACATTTTTCTAATAAGTATTCTGCAGTAATGGTCATCGTATCTGTGCCATGTGTAATTAAAATTCTATTACTTGTACTGGTATTACAAGCTGTAGCAATAAGCGCTCTGTCCGCATCTATAAAATCCAAACTATCTTTCATCATGAGTGTTTGAATAGACAAGTGTAGCCTGCTTCTACCTAAGTCCAACATTTCATGTAAATGTGTTTCCTTAAAATAAAGACTACCATTAAGTTCGTTATATTCTTTATCAAAAGTGCCTCCAGTAATAAATACTTCTATCCCTTTGTTCATACTATTATTTTTGTCTAAAACTGTCTCCAATAAATGAAAGTGCATCAATGACACCGGTTCTCCAATAGGTCCAATTATGTGCACCGTCTCTCATTCTAAATTCGTGAGGTACTTTTTTATTTGTTAATGCTATATGTAATTGCGCATTACCAATAGTTAAGAAATCGTCATCGCCACAGTCAATCCAGTATTTAACAGCAGATAATTCCTCGGTAGTTTTTTTCTCTATAATACTAAGCGGGCTATTGTTTAACCATGCTGTGGTTAGTCGATCTTGTCCTTTTAAATTTTTGCCCATTGAATTTCCAAATAATGTATTGAACATGCCATCTTGCAAATTAACAATATCATTGTCAGTCCATACCGCTGCGCTTAAAGGAGCGGCTGCTACAAACATGCTTGGATATTTTAAGGAATAAAGTAATGATCCATATCCTCCCATAGACAAACCAGCAATAGCTCTGAATCTTTTTTCAGCCTTTACGTGGTATGTTTTTTCAATATGAGGAATCAATTCTTTTATAAAAAAGTCCTCATAATTTAAACTGCCATCGGCAGCATTAATATAAAAACTTTTAAATCCATCAGGGGTTACAATAATCATAGGAGGTATTTTTCCTTCCTTAACACCTGCATCTGCTAAACGATTAATTTCACCAAATTGCACCCAACCATCATCAGCATCACCATATCCATGTAATAAGTAGGTTACTGGATATTTACGTTCACTAGTATAATAATCGGCTGGCAAATAAATAGTATAGTTTACTTCTTTATTTAAAATAGCACTTTTAATTACTTGCTTTTCTTTGACAATTCCTTGACTAAAGACACTTACGAAAGCGATCAGTGCCAGCATAAATAAACCTATTTTTTGTTTCATAGTAAATTGATTTTTGTGAATATAGTAATGCTAAAAATTATCATCATTTATTTCTAACCAATATCCATCAGGATCTTGTAACCAAATTTGATGAATACCATCTACTCGCGTAGTTACTTTATTTTTATTGCCTGCAACATCTTCAAATGACCATTTAATTGCTAATAAATTTTCTACAAAGGCATTGAAATTAGGTACGGTAAAACAAGTGTGTTGATTTTTGTAATATTCTTTTATTTTATCAGCGCCTTGAATAACATGCAACATGGTGTGCTCTGCTGTTTTATACCAAATATGTTTGCCATCGTGAAATGGTTCTGGTACAGTATCCAGTCCAATCATATTTGAATAAAAATTGCCTGATTTTGCAATATCAACCACAAATATGGCGGTATGATTAATATGTGACTTGCCCTTTGTGTTTTGAGCAGAAGCAAAAGAAGCTATTCCTATTAGTAGGATTAAGCAAAAGGTTTTCATTTGGCAAGTTTTATTGTCCTTCTAAGATACAAAATTACCTGAATGGCCGTTAGTTTATTGAGCCTAAGGAATACTGTTTTTCAAATACAATTACTCTACTATATTTATAGACAATAATTTCACTTATATTCGTGACTTCTAATAACAATTCAATTCTTTGATGATGAAAAAAGTAGCCATTTCTTTATTTGCAATTTTGTTAATGTGTTCAGTTCAGGCACAAGACAAAGAATATATAAAGGCTGTTGAACAGTGGCATAAAGCTAGAATTGAAGACCTTAAGCAGCCTAATAGTTGGTTAAATTTAGAAGGGTTGTTTTGGTTACACAAAGGCACTAACACTTTTGGTAAAGCAAAGGGGTCCGATTGTCATTATACCAATGATGCTTTTCCAGATTTGCTAGGTAGTTTTTTATATGAAGGGGATTCTGTTATTTGGACCAATGCAAAAGGCCAAAGCATTATTATAGACAAAAAAAATACAATTGCTACTCAGTCATATAAAGTGTTTGACCTAAATCAAAAAGCATCCGTAATGGACTGGAAAGACTTTTCATGGGTGGTTATTAAAAGAGAAGAAAAAGTGGGTATCCGTTTCAGAAATTACAATGCACGTACATTACTTGACTTTAAAGGCATTGATAGATTTCCAATAAAAGAAGAGTGGCACATAAAAGGCAAGTTGGTACAACCTGCTCAGGATTTTTTAATGATCACCAATGTACTTGGTCAAACTGCTGCTACAAAAAATGCAGGAAAATTTGAATTTGAAAAAAATGGTCAAACCTATAGTTTAGATGTAATAGACGAAGGAGGCAAAAATTTATTTATTGTTTTTGCCGATCAAAGTTCTGGTGTTACTACATATGGAGCTGGCAGATTTATTGAACTTACTAAACCCGATGCAGAAGGCAATACCATAATAGACTTTAATAATGCGTATAATCCACCTTGTGCTTTTACACCATTTGCGACCTGCCCTTTGCCACCCAAGCAAAACAGACTTGCATTGAATATTGATGCGGGAGAAAAAAATTATGGACATCATTAATGAGTCCATTAACTTTGGGGGCTAATGAATAATATTACCAAATCAGACATCAGTATTGCGGTAATTGGCCTTGGCTATGTTGGCCTGCCATTGGCTGTTGAGTTTGGTAAAAAATATAAAGTAATTGGTTTTGATACAAATGCAGAAAGGGTATCAGATTTGGTAAATGGCATAGATCAAACCTTACAAACAACCGAGATAGAAATTAAAGCAGCTAGTCACTTACATTTTTCAAGTGAACTTAGTTCTATTCAGCATTCCAATATTTATATCGTTACTGTACCAACACCTGTTGATGCTAATAAGCAACCCGATTTGAAATTACTTTTAAATGCGAGTGCAATGATTGGCAAGCATTTAAAAAATGGAGATATTGTAATATACGAAAGTACAGTATATCCTGGATGTACTGAGGAAGACTGTGTACCTATTTTAGAAAATGAAAGTGGTTTAAAATACAATCAAGATTTTTATTGTGGTTACTCACCTGAACGGATCAACCCAGGTGACAAAGTAAACACCCTAACTAATATTAAAAAAGTAACTTCTGGTTCCACCCCTGGCATTGCAGCTATTGTGGATACCTTGTATGCAAGCATTATTAAAGCTGGAACACATAAAGCTTCAAGTATTAAAGTAGCCGAAGCATCAAAGTCCATTGAAAATGCACAAAGAGATATTAATATTTCCTTTGTAAATGAATTGGCATTGATATTTGATAAAATGGGTATTGATACACAGGAGGTGTTAGATGCTGCTGCTACTAAATGGAATTTTTTACCATTTAAACCAGGATTGGTTGGAGGGCATTGCATTGGAGTGGACCCTTATTATTTAGCTTTTAAAGCAAAAAAATTAGGTCATAATCCTCAGGTGATATTATCTGGTCGTGAAGTAAATGATCAAATGAGCAGTTTTGTAACCAACAAACTAGTGAGGTTGTTGGATCAAAATGGAGTGAATAAACCAGGAGCTCGTATTTTATTATTGGGTGTTACATTTAAAGAAAACTGCCCAGATATAAGAAATTCAAAAGTGTTTGAAATCTATAATCAATTAACTGCAATGGGATATACAGTAGAAGCTTTTGACCCATTTGCAAATGCGAAAAATGTATTATCCGATCATCAAATAGAATTGATTACCAATCTATCTCATTATGATGGCATTGTTTTAACTGTTGCACATGATTTTTTTAAATCATTAGATTATAAAAGCTTAATGAATAGCGCTAATACGGTGATATACGATACAAGGTCCTTTTTGGACAAAAAAATAGTTACAGCAAGGCTGTAACTATTTAAACTTATCTAACGTGAATATTTATTCGGGATGGTAAGTGCTTATTGCATTTTTTAAAACCTCATTTTTATCTAGCGTCATTTTTTTTACTTGTTGTGCTTGATACATAGCACGTTGGTCGGCAAAATGCGGACTTTCTTTATGCATGCTTGCGCCAAAAGTATTTACGCTTTCAATTAATGGCAATCCTCCATTTTTTGGAAAACGTACAAATTCAATATAGGCATCACCACTATTCATTTTACGTTTGCCATTGCCAAATGGCTCAGACATCACTGCTGCTAAAACGTCTGGCATTCCACCCTGTGGCCAATTTTCATCTCCCCTCACTAATTTTTGTACATCACCTAAAGTCAAATTAGTATGACCATAATTCTTAATTAAAAAATCATAAATATATTGATATACACTTACGGCTTCATTTATAGTAAGCTTATCATTTTTTCGACCCTGCATAATGGTTGGTACATAATAATAAGCTAGGTTGTAAATTAAAGCCCCTTTACTATCAACTGCTGCTTTATGATCCCAATCTTTTAAGGTTGTAATTAAGGAAGCGAGTTGAGGATGTTCGTTTTCGTTTACTAAAAACATACTATCAGCATTAAACCCATAAGGAAATAAAATTTTAGCAGGTAAACTCTTGTCAAATTTAATGCGCTTAATATCCTCGTAACTAATTTTTGATAAGGGGTCAATTAAATCTTTTGCTCGACGGCTTCTATTATCATGGTATAATTCATAACCATCATTTGGATCAAACTTTGCAGGATTTAAATTATCCTTTTCGTCTGTCGCTAAAAAAGGAGAGTGATTGGTATTAAACAAATAGCCACTTGCCGGATTAATGTATTGAGGAAGTTCACTTAATGGTTTAAACTTTGTCCATAAAGTTGCCCTCGTATTTCCAGGAAGGGTGCTATTCCAATGATAGGAAGTATCTGCATTTCGGTAAGGCATTTTTCCATTTGAAATATAAAATATGGTATCCTTGTTATCGGCATACATTATATTAAACATAGCCAAATGATTTTGTTTTAATGCCGCATTAAACTCTGTAAAATTAGTTGATCTATTCATGGCATACCATTGTTGCAATGCACCTGCATCCATTAATGCTGGTAAGCGCATTGAAAAGTAATTCCCATTTGGAGTTGCAACTGTAGGACCGTAAATAGAGTTGTATACTGTTTTATAAATAGGGATAGGAATGCCTTTGATATTTAATTTAATTTTCCTTTTCTCCAAAGTAAGCCATTCGCCGTCTACATTGTATTGGCCAGGATGCGCTTTGTCTGTTTGTAATTGGTAAATGTCTATCTTATCTTGAAAATTTACGGTATGTGCCCAAGCCAATGTGGGTGTTACTCCATGAAAAATGAGTGGACCACCAGGGAACAATCCACCTAAAATATTCCAACCTTCCTCACTTTGTAAGTGTGCTTCATAAAATGCGGTAGCGCCTTCAATAGGTTGGTGTGCGTTAATGACCAGCATATTCTCCCCTGATGCTGATTTACTAGAGTGAATTGCAAATGCATTACTACCTTCTCCAGTAAAACCTTCTAAATGAGGAATGGTGCCATTTAATATTTTAGGTAAAGCCTTGTCAACGCCACAAAATACTGCAACTGAAAAAACAGTTGAAGACAAATATTCTTCAACTGAAATTGGAAAAACATGTTTGTTAAGTACTTCTTTTGGATGTGCTTTAGCATATGCTTCTAGTCCCAATAAATATCCTTTAACTAACAAAAGTAACTTGGGATCCATTTGTTTTATCTGTGCATCAACGACTGCCCTTGTATTTAATAATCCAACAACAAAATCAATTGGAGCACCTTTTTTCCCTAAGTAAGTAGCTATTTTCCCTTTGCCCGTTAAAAGTAGTGTTTGAATAGTGGCAAAGTCGTCCTCAGCATGTGCCCAAGCTAGACCATATGCCACTTCTGGATCTGTTGGGGCAAATATATGTGGCACACCATAAGCATCTCTTGCAATGGTAATTTTTTGCGTATTAATGATGGGATTGTCATTTTGCTGAGCCTTGGCAATTGAAGCTGTTATTAAAGCACAAAACAATAATGTAAACTGGGTAAACTTTTTTGTCATTCTGGTATTTTAAAATTGAGTATCGTAATTTATAGATTATATCTAAATTTGCTGTAATTATTATATAGTAAACAAATAACAATGATAGAGTCTAAAAGGTTTGGTTCAAAGAAAGCATTAATTGATATTGATGAAACAATCTGCTTTTATACAGACAAAAGAGTGTACGAATTGGCTGAGCCAAATTTTGAAAACATAGCTAAGATTAATAAACTATATGAGGAAGGCTGGCATATTACCTATTGGACAGGCCGAGGGGAAAGCTCAAAAAGAGACTTAAAAGGGTTAACCCTTGAACAGCTAACTAAGTGGGGCTGTAAATTTCATGATATTATCACGGGTTATTGTCCAAATGGTGGTCCAACCAAGCCCAACTTTGATCTAGTAATTGATGACAAAGCAAAAAGAATAGAAGAACTATAGTCAGCTTCTATAGTAGAAGCTTAAAGTTTAGTTACTCTGTACGCTTTCTTGTTGCATTTTCTTTTTATTGCTTTTCGCAAATGGCAAGTAAAATACCCAAAAGTGTATTAAAGCAACTCCTTCCAAAATTAATATATAATAGGGCCAATCTCCAATGACAAAAGGATTCTTTACTGCAGGCTTCTCATTTAGATACATATAGTTTGCATGTACAAAATAGTTGATAATCCAAACTCCAACAGCTACTAATTGTGTATACCCTAATACCCATAACCAGGATTTAGGTCGTGGGGTAAATTCATAATGTACAATCATATAGGCTACTACCAAAATAAGTCCACCGTGATTAATAAAATAGCTATAAAAATTATACCCTCCCATACCAATGGTAAACTCTGGAGTAAGCAAGGATTGAATGCCACCCGCTAAACCCCAGTAATAAACGAGCTCAGCAATCCATTGTTTATAATTTATTAAAAGAATAATGCATAAAATATTAGTAATACTACAAAGATGAACAGGTAGATTTTGTTGAAGATTCCAATAACCTATTTTATAATTATACAAGTGTTCTGCTATGGTATTTAAAAGTAAAATACTTGCTATAAACAAATCATAATTGCGTCGTTTTAATTGTTTCCAATGCAATGGAAGACGAACAATTACAATAATTAATAAAGCAACAGTTAAAATGCATTCCCACCAAAACGGTGAAAAGCTTTCAATAAATTCGTGTGGATGAATTTTACCCATAAGCAAGCAATCGTTGCTTTAAATTAGTTATAAATTCTCGTAAAAAAAAGCGCCCTAAAATTTAGGACGCTCTTGTTATCATAATAATTTATCAATCAACTATTTGTCGTACTAAAGTGGTCTAATCCAAATATTTTTAAAACTAACTGGATTACCGCCATCCATGCCATGGTCTTGAAGAATAAATGGCATTTTATCCGCATGCTTCTTGTATTTTGGCAAGCCAATCCATTCAACACCTCCATATACAATGGCATTGTTTTGCACTAAAATTCCATTTAAGAATACAGTCATTCTAGCAGGTGTAGCTAAATCTCCATTGTCCTTAAACTGTGGAGCCATAAAGATGATATCATAGGTTTGCCACTCGCCTGGTTTTTTACAAGCAGTTACTAATGGCGTATGTTGTTTGTAAATACTGCCTACTTCGCCATTAACATAGGTTGGATTATTATAGTTGTCTAAAATTTGCAATTCATAATTGCTCATAAACCAAATACCACTATTCCCTCTTGTTTGGTTGCTTCCTTTAATTTCAGCAGGCTCTCTAAATTCAAGGTGTAATTGACAATCTCCAAAAGCTTGCTTGGTTTCTAAATCACCTGAACCTTTTACTACTGTCAATGCACCATCTGCATCTAGTTTCCAGCCAGGTGCCCCACCATTCTTTTTTTGAAAGGCATTGATATCTTTTCCATTAAATAATATAATTGCATCAGAAGGCGCATCTGAAAAACTAGTTCCAGGCGTAACCGACTTAGGAATTGGATTCCACTCTTCGGTTTTAGCCGCTTCGTATTCAAGACTATCTTGTCTACTTTTAAATTTTGATTGGGCATTGACAACTAAAGTACATGTAGTTAGGGCTAAGCTAAACAGAACAGCTTTTTTCATAATGGCAGTTTTTAATATACTAGCAATTTAATGCCAATAATTCAAATGAAGCAATATGGGATCATTTTTCATTTAGCACATAGTTTAATAAGGGTAAATGCAATACATTTTTTGACCATTTATATAAGATAGCACTCTGTATATCAGCTTATTATAAATTAATTACTTGTTTTAAGTAATTAATTTATGCTTATGCAAAGTCAGGTTATTATTTGTGATCAACAAACGGTTTACGCTTTAGGTAGTGCCATGTTAGTACAAGAGCACACAGCATATATTGACACCGAAATTATTGATGATTTAAACAAATTAAATGCAATCAATTTAAATGGGAATCCTAAAGTATTGGTGGTAGATAGCGCCATGTTTGATTTTACCCAACAACAATTTGTTGAACATATATTAGGATTAAAAAAAAGGATACCAATTATGGTAGTGCTAAATGAACAGGATCAAGTGTTGTTGTATCAATTAATTGAAAATGGATTTTCAGTGATTGTATCTAGAAATGTAAGTAGAGAAGAATGGCTAAAGGGATTAGAAATGGCTCGACAGGAAAAAGTATATTTTAGTACGCATGTAGCAAATAAAGTAAATGAGCTAATTGACAAAATAGATGGCGCTGAATTTATAGACAAAGTGAATCAACTGTCACCCTATGATAAATACATACTTATAAGAATTTGTCAGGAAGCACCTAGCAAGCAAATTGCATTTGAATTAGGTAATAGCAAGCGCACCATTGAGGGGCACCGAACTAGAATGATGCAACTTTTTGAAGTGAAGAATGTAGCCGGATTGGTCAAAGTAGCTTGCCTTTCAAAATTATATGACAATTATCTTTCTAACCCTGGTTTATATGAAGTTACTTTATGTGCTAATACATCTTCTTTATAAAAGTTCACTTTCTTAAAATTACCATCAATATACATTTGTGCTTGGTCCGTAAAATGTTTGTCGTTTGCCCATCTGCTTTGTCCTCCGGTAATAATGGTTTTAGCTTCTATTCTTTTTCCAAAATTTACAGCAGCAACAAAACTATTGCCTGAATAACCGTATCTATTTTTTGTGCTAGACGTATTATTCGTAAACATCACTTTGCTTTCAAAAGCAGGTAGCTGTCCAAACTTGCTCGATGTTTGGGCTACGGCAATACTCCAAGCTGAATCAGTAAAAGCTGCTCCTGGGTTCACTCTCTGGTATCTATTAATTTGACCCCATGGCATTTCCCAGCTACCATATGTTCGGGTTAAATTGTTTAATGCCTGTGATAAGTGATATAATTTTACATTCACAGTGAAGCCATTCATTGCCTCATACTTTTTGATAATTTGCGTGCCCTCTTCTTCGGTTGTTGCCTGGCCTTTATACTTTTGAGTTGACATTTCTGCCATCCAATGAATAGCAATAGTTTGTGCAATAGAATTGGTGTCGGCATCATGATTCCATTTTTCTAAATAGCTTATCGCTTTTTCCAGTGCTGGTGTTATCAAATTTTTTCTTGCTCTTTCAACGTTGGTATCTGCTTGCACTTTTCTTGCTTCTGTAATTAAGGAAGGCAATAAAATATCAAATGCAGTTAAGTGTTTATTGTAACCTAATTTAATTAAATCATCTAAACTTATTTTATCAATGCCTTCTAATAGTTTTACTGCATTTAATCCTCTTGGATTTTCTCCATCAGGTGCCATATAGCTTGGATAGTTTTCAGCACTAGGGCTATTTTT
>CANFLP010000010.1 GCA_947447835.1 Bacteroidota bacterium | reverse complement strand
ATGATACTTATTTTATATCGCCCAGTTTATTTGAATAATTATAATTTGAAATTTTCACTTAGCAAAGTAGATATAAAAAATTTCTCCAATCAACAGGTTGAACTATTTTTATTTGAATTTTACTCTAATCATTATTACTTAAACAAGGATGCTACTTTAGAGGAATTTGCTTTAAAGATAAGGGTTGATAAAAACGATTTATACCGTTTTGTTTTTGATAAATATTTGATGAGCTTTAGCGATTTGATCAATAAAAATAGAATCGATTATTTTTTAATATTGATTTCAAAAAGACGTTTCATGAATCATTCCATTGAAGACTTGGCCATTCAAGCTGGATTTAATTCCCGTCAACATTTATATAAGCCATTTAAGAAATTTCACGGTGGAAGTCCAACCGATTTAATTGACTCTAGGACACTTTAGTTATTTCAGTACAGCATACACTATCCAACTCATAACATAGGCTAATCCCGTCATCATAAAAAACTGGATAGCCGGCCATTTCCATGATTGTGTTTCTCTTTTTACAACAGCTAGTGTGCTCATACATTGCATAGCCAATACATAAAATATCATTAGTGATAATGCAGCTGCAAAACTATAAACAGGTGTGCCGTCAGGACGAACTGCTGCTTGTAATTTTTCACGTAATGAACTATTGTCTTCGGCTTCCACACTATATAAGGTAGCCATGGTACCCACAAATACCTCACGGGCTGCGAAGGAGGTAATAATAGCAATGCCTATTTTCCAATCAAATCCTAGTGGTGCAATGGCAGGTTCTATTGTTTTGCCTAATACCCCTGCATAAGAATTTTCTAATTTTTGTGTATGGTATACTTTATCCAAATGGGTTTGTTGCTCTGGATGAGCAGCTATTTGTTGTGTGTGTGTTTGCTCTATTTTTTTCATTTGTTCTCCTGGGCCATAGCTACTTAAAAACCATAACAGCAAACTAATGATCATAATTACCTTACCCGCATCTCTAACAAATATCTGAGCTTTTTGCACCATCGTTACTCCTACATTTTTCCATCTTGGTGCACGGTAGACAGGTAATTCTAAAATAAAATAACTCTTCTCTTTAATATGTATAAACCATTTTAATACCATGCTTGCCAATAATGCCATTATGATTCCTAATAAATAAAGGCCCATCATAACTAGCCCTTGTAAACTTAAAAATCCGAAATATATTTTCTTGTCAATTACTAGTGATATTAAAATTGTGTAAACAGGAAGTCGTGCACTACAACTCATAAATGGAGTAACCATTATGGTAAGGAGTCTTTCTTTTTTGTTCTCTATATTTCTTGCACTCATTATAGCAGGCACTGCACAGGCAAATCCACTAATCATGGGCATTACACTTTTCCCATTCAATCCCACTTTACGCATGAGCTTGTCACTTAAAAAACTAATGCGCGCCATATAGCCCGTGTCTTCTAACAAAGTGATGAGTCCAAATAGAATCATGATTTGAGGAATAAAAACAAAGATGCCTCCTAGTCCTGCAACAATTCCATTTACCAATAAGTCCTCCCACCAAACGTTTGGCAATACTGTATTTAAATAGGCAGTAAAATGCGTAAATATCCATTCAATACCATCCATTGGATATTTGGCCATCCAGAAAACAGATTGAAATAGTACAAACAATACAAATAATAAAATTGCATATCCACCTACTCGATGTAAAAAAATATTATCAAGTATATCCGTTCTTTTTTTCTTTGCAGCAGGATCAGGTTCTGTTACCCTGTTTTTCATTATCTCTTGTATATGTCCGTAACGTTGTAATATTTCCTGCGCCTGAGTTTTAGTATGATTAAAATTATTGTCAATTTCTATTTGCTCAATTTTTTCTTGCATTTCATTTTCTAATGGGAATGCTTCATGGTGCATCAAGTAGTGTAATGCTGCGTAATCACTAGTAGTAGGGAATAATATTTTAAAAGCATCAATAGCAACAGGGGCTAGATTTTTGTTATCAATAAAGCTTTCTACATTTTTTGATCTTGGCGTTTCGATAATGCCAATTAATGCATTTTTTAATTCGGTTAAGCCCTTATTCTTTCTTGCATCAACAGCTACAACAGGAATGCCCAAGTCTTCTTGTAATCCAGCTATATCTATTTTTATTCCTTTTTTTACCGCTAGGTCATTCATGGTTAATGCTAACACAACGGGCTTTTTTAAATCAATAATTTGACTACAGAAAAGTAGGTTTCTTTTTAAGTTGCTTGCATCTGCTACTAATAATATAACATCAGTATGCATTTCTAAATCCACACCCATTAGCACTTTATATGCCACCCATTCATCTTCTCTTTTTGGATAAAAACTATAAGTGCCAGGTAAATCAATAAGCGTAGAGGGATGACCACCTAATGTAAGTTGACCTGTTTTTTTATCAACGGTCACTCCAGGAAAATTGCCCACTTTTTGATTCAAGCCGGTTAAAGCGTTGAAAAGCGAACTTTTCCCACAATTAGGATTCCCTACTAAAGCGATATGAATACCTGGTTTCATTGCCAACAAAGCTAACTTTTATGATTGGCTAGTGCTTACGAAATTAGAAATTGACCAAGTTGAGTAACAATAGTGACAGAAGTCACTTAATTACTACCTCCTTTACTTATTTTTGTGTCACAAAACGTAAGCAATGAGAAGAATCGTATTTATCCTATTATTGGCCCCACTGGGCTTGTTGGCTCAAAAATTAAATCGTGCCGACAAGGTATTGATTCAGCACCTAAAAGGGCATATTCAGTTTTTAGCAAGTGAAGATTTAGAGGGGCGTCGTGCTGGTGATATTGGTGAACAAAAAGCAGTTGACTATGTCATTGGGCAATATCAAGGTTTAGCCATTCAACCAATGGGTGATAACGGATTTATTCAAAATTTTCCTATTGATGAAGGTAAAAAATTCGCAACCAATGCTTACATCAAAATCAATAATCAAAAAGCAATTTTGGATTCGGATTTCTTTGCTTTGTCTAATAGTGGAAGCAATCATTTTACTTCACGTGCATCTGTTTCTTTAAACGAAACTAAGCAAGTATGGTTTAAAGATGTAAACGAAGTGTTAGAAGAAAACACAAGCAATCCGCATTTTGATATCAATGAATGGCTTGCTACTACTGCTTCTCAGCTTAAAAGTAATGGAGCGACTGCATTGTTTTTACATAACAGTGGAACATTGGTTGATAATATTCAATTTAACAAATATGACACTGCTAAAGCATTAGCAATACCTGTAGTATATTTTACTAAACAAGGGTATGCAAAATTATTCAATGATGAATTAGCTACTTATACAATTGATGCAGATGTTCAGTTCGAGCATCCAACGCGTACTGCACATAATGTAGTTGGCTTTATTGATAATCATGCAACTAATACAGTTATCCTTGGTGCACATTTGGATCATCTAGGTTATAATCAAGATAAACATGGTTTAGATTTGAATAATTTTATTCATAATGGAGCCGATGACAATGCTAGTGGTACTGCGGCTTTGATTGAAATTGCTAAATCATTACTTAAAAAAGCGCCTAAAAGTAATAACTATCTAATCATTCATTTTTCTGGTGAGGAATTGGGATTGTTGGGTAGTAAATATTGGTTGGATCATCCTACGTTTAAAGGCAATTTTAACTACATGATTAATTTAGATATGGTGGGCAGATATGATACTGCACGTAAAATTACTATTGGTGGTTTTGGCACTTCAAGCAAATGGTCCGAAATTTTAACTAAAACACCTACCTCTTTAATCGCTCATTATGATAGCGCTGGTACTGGACCTAGTGACCATGCGAGTTTCTATCGTAAAGACATGCCGGTATTATTTATGTTTACAGGAAGTCATTCCGACTATCACAAAGCAACTGACGACTGGGATAAAATTAATTATGTTGGCGAAAAGGATATAGTAAGATTTGTTCAAGACATTATTAAGAACACAGATAGTTATGGCAAATTAGATTTCTTAAAAACACGTGAGCAAAGCATGGGTAAGAGTACTAAGTTTACAGTGAGTTTGGGTGTGATGCCAGATTACGCGTTTACCGGTACTGGTGTTAGGATTGAGGGTAGTAGCCAGGGAAAATTAGGAGAAAAAATTGGCTTAAAAGCAGCAGACGTTTTAGTTCAATTAGGTGATTATAAATTAATTGACGTAATGAGTTATATGCAGGCTTTAGGTAAGTTTAAGAAAGGAGACAAAACAACGTTGATTATAAAAAGAGGAACGGAAGAAATTAAATTTGATATTCAATTTTAATATTGGTTGTTTTTATAATTGATTAAGATTGAAATACATGAGTGCAAAATTAATTTTAAATCAGGATGAAATTAATGAACAAGATTTTGAAGGCACAAGAATCTTGGGCATTACTGCGCCTATAAAAAATTATCAGTTTTGTATTTTATTAAATCAATACATGGGGTTTGAATTTAGATTTAATCCCGATCATGAAATTGCGCTGAAAAGAAAAAATAGAACTTATTATTTTTCCATGTACGAAGCCAATGAGCCTAATACCACTTTTCAGCATTTTGTATATCACAATCAATTTGATGGAGAGTACTTGTTGCCTGAATTAAAACACATGGACTTTATCTGGTGGATAAAAGGAGATTGGATTGAAGACGAAAAAGTAAAAGAAATTTTACAAACTATCCGTGACATTAAAGGCGTGCAATTGGTTGTAGAATTAACGCCTGAACAAATTAAGAATAAAGGGCACCTGATTTTTGAATAAAGTACACGCTACAATTTTCAATGCATGCTATTAATATTGCAAAGGCCTCTAATTGTAGAGGCCTTTGTAATGCATTTTAGGGCTGAATGATTATCCTTTTCCCAGAAGGGGCTTCGCAAACCCCAATAGGTTCGGTGTATTGTATGCCCGCAGCTTTTAGTATTTCCTGCACCTCACTGACTACACTCGGGTCAACGGCAATTAATAAACCACCATTGGTTTGAGGATCGGGTAATATTACGCTTGCTTCTTTTTCGTCAATACTTGGATCTAGTTCAATCCCTTCGCTAGTTGCATTCCAATTACGTGCGGTTGCACCTGGTATTGCCTTTTGTGCTATATAATTTCTAACAACAGGAATCATTGGAATTTTACTATAAGAAAGCTTCGCAGTTAAATTACTTCCTTCCATCATTTCTGTTAAGTGGCCTGCCAATCCAAATCCAGTAACATCGGTCATGGCATGTACTCCTTTTATTTTTCCTAATGCTTCACCTGCTTTATTAATAGTAGTTAATTGCTTTACTAATAATGCTAAATCTGGTTCGGTTAACAATCCTCTTTTTTGAGAGGTTGCTAATATGCCAACACCTAATGGTTTTGTAATGATTAATACATCGCCTTCCTTAGCGGTATCATTTCTTTTTAAATTTTCTATATCCACTAATCCATTTACTACTAATCCAAATATAGGGTCCTGACTATCAATACTATGTCCTCCTGCTATTACAATACCCGCGTCGGTACAGGTTTTGCGTGCACCTTCCATTACCTGTGCAGCAACACTTGCTGGTAAGGTAGCTAATGGCCAACCCAATACCGCTAATGCAAAAATGGGTTTACCTCCCATTGCATATACATCACTTATTGCATTTGCTGCAGCAATTTGTCCAAAGGCAAACGCGTCGTCTACTATGGGCATAAAAAAATCGGTTGTGCTAATCATTGCTGTCTTCTCATCAATTTGATAAACAGCCGCGTCGTCTCTACTATCATTGCCAACGAGTAATTGTGGTATATTGCTTTTTGCACCTACATTATGCGCTGCTAATATTTCTGAAAGTACTGCAGGGGATATTTTACAACCACATCCTCCTCCTTTACTATGTTGTGTTAATTTAATTTCCATGTGTTTAGATTTCCCAGGTTATTTCGCCAAAATTATACGTTTGTTCTATTCCTTGTTCAATTATTAATTGCCCTATTGCGTTCACTCCAATTACTTTTCCGGTAAATGCAATTTGCTTTTGTTTGAATTTCACCCATTCGTCTTTTTTATAGAGTTTTTGATTATACTCAACTAGCATATTTTCAAAATCACCCTTTAACCACTCATTCACTCTTAGGGTTAATGTCCTTGACAATGCAGTTAAGAGGGTAGGGATTTCCCAATGCTTTCCTGTTATTTGTTTTAAGGAAACGGGCCTTCCCAATTCACTTGAAAACTGGGTTTGGTTCATATTAATTCCAATGCCTATTACCGACCAGGTCCATTCTGCCCCACGTACTGTGTTCTCAATGAGTATTCCCCCTGCCTTTCTGTCACGCCAGTAGAGGTCATTTGGCCATTTAATATGGGTTTCTTCACCTGCAAATGCACTAAAAAAGTCATTTACACCCAAAGAAATGGCTAGAGAAAGCCCAAATTGTTGTCTGGGAGTCCATATTTGTCCCTTTTCAAGTACATTTTCGATGCTACTTAGGCATATTGCATAGGAACATAGTAGATTTTCGCCTTTTTCACTCCCCCAAGTCTTGCCCTGTTGCCCTTTTCCATCTGTTTGAAAATCAGTACGGTAGCAACTGCCAGATACGGCCAATTGTTGATGCACCTGGCTTATGGCATAAATATTGGTACTATCAATGGAAGACAGTTCTATGAGCGGCTCGCCTAATGTGATAATTGGTGTGGCAGGTGACAAAGAATTGTTATTTTTGTAAAGTTAGCTAGTTTCGGATTGTGTCTCACTAATTGATGCACAAAATGATTTGACTAACAAGGCATTAACAAATTAAATTAGCATTATTGGAACCTCTTTCCGCATTAAAAGATCGTAAAAAATCTACAACGCAACTTACCCGCAGTAGTAAAATTTTCAAAACCATTATTCAGGCTATCCAGGATAAAAAAGGCGAAAATATTATTAGTCTAGATCTTAAAAAAATTCACGAAGCCTCTGCCGATTTCTTTATTATCTGTGAAGCAAACAATACTACACAGTTAAAAGCAATCGCTGATAATATTGAGTATGAAGTAAAACATAAATGTGATGAATATCCTTATAAAAGTGAAGGCAAAACCGCAGCTCAATGGTTATTGATTGACTATATCAATGTAGTTGTGCACGTAATGCACCCCGAAGCAAGAACCTTTTATAAATTAGAGGAAATATGGAATGATGCAGACTCAAAAATGCATGATCTAGAGAACTAATTTTCAATACGCTTGTTATAATATGTAACAAAAGCTATAAATAGTACAAATGATACCTGAGAATAATAATTCAAAAAAGAAAGGTCCTTTAGGGGACGGCCCAAAATTACCTAAGTTCAATATCTATTGGATTTATGGTTTAATTGCATTGTCTTTATTGTCTGCACGTTTCTTTCAAATGGCTCCAGACGTTAATACTATTTCACATAATGAATTTGTGAAATTAATGTCAAGTGGAGATATTGAAAAATATGTGAAAGTTGAGAACAAGAAAGTAGTTCATATCTACATTAAAGCGGATAGCGTTCAAAAAGAATTCTATATTCAAAAATTCAAAACAAAATTACCTAAGGATAAAGTAAAGGGTAATTACTTATTTGAATACAAGGTAGACGATTGGAGTTCTTTTAACAGAGAGGTGGAAGATATTTATACAAAGTATGCTATCACTAATATTCCAGATAGTAGCTCTGACACCGAAAGTGATTGGTTTGGACCTATTGCTAATACTATATTTTCTTTAGTGTTGATTGTAGTAGTTTGGATTGTACTTATGCGTAAAATGGGCGGTGGCGCTGGCGGAAGCGGTGGACCCGGCGGCATTTTTAATGTAGGAAAATCTAAAGCTACCTTATTTGAAAAAGGCGGCACAAAAGTAAATATCACTTTTGCTGATGTGGCTGGTTTAGAAGAAGCAAAAGAAGAAGTGATGGAGATTGTTGACTTCTTAAAAAATCCAAAAAAATATACCAACCTTGGAGGTAAAATTCCTAAGGGGGCATTATTGATAGGCCCTCCAGGCACTGGTAAAACCTTATTGGCGAAAGCTATGGCGGGTGAAGCGCAAGTACCTTTCTTTAGTTTAAGTGGTTCCGACTTTGTGGAAATGTTTGTGGGTGTAGGTGCAAGTCGTGTGCGTGATTTATTTAAGCAAGCGCGTGAAAAAGCACCATGTATTATTTTTATTGATGAGATAGATGCAATTGGTCGTGCACGTGGTAAAAATGCCATGATGAGTAACGATGAGCGTGAAAATACATTGAACCAATTATTAGTGGAGATGGATGGATTTGGTGGAGACACTGGTATTATTATTTTAGCTGCTACTAACCGTCCCGACGTATTGGATAGCGCCTTGTTAAGACCAGGCCGTTTTGATCGTCAAATTTCAATTGATCGTCCTGATGTAAAAGGTCGTCAAGAAATTTTTAAAGTGCATTTAGGTCCTATTAAAGTTTCTGAAAGCTTAGACATTTATAAATTGGCTGAACAAACTCCAGGATTTGCTGGTGCTGATATTGCCAATGTTTGTAACGAAGCTGCATTAATTGCTGCACGTAAAGGAAAGACGGGTGTTGAGATGCAAGATTTTCAAGACGCAATTGATAGAGTGATTGGTGGTTTAGAGAAAAAGAATAAAATCATCTCTCCAGAAGAAAAAGAAGTCATTGCTTATCACGAAGCTGGTCACGCAATTTGTGGCTGGTTCCTAGAGCATGCTTATCCTTTATTAAAAGTGACGATTGTGCCAAGAGGTACAGCTGCACTGGGCTATGCACAATACACGCCTAAAGAACAATACTTATATACTATTGAACAATTAACCGATCAAATGTGTATGACCTTGGGTGGTAGAGCTGCTGAACAAATTTTCTTTGGTAAAATTTCGACAGGTGCTTCTAATGACTTACAACAAATTTCTAAGATGGCTTACTCTATGGTAACTACTTATGGAATGAATGAAAAAATCGGTAACGTAAGTTTTTATGATCCTTCTCAAGAAAACACTTTCCAAAAACCATTTAGCGAAGAGACTGGTAAAATTATTGATGAAGAAGTTAGAAAAATGATTGGAGAAGCGTATCAAAGAACATTACAATTATTGACTGAGCGTAAAGAGGAAGTTGAAAAATTAGCTAAAGAATTATTAGACAAAGAGGTTTTACATAAAGCAGATGTTGAATTGTTGATAGGTAAGCGTCCATTTGAGGACAAGAAAAATGCTGATGTGCACGAAACTTTTGCACCTACCGAAACGACAGTGGTTAGCCCAACAGACAACACCGAAAGAGCTACACCTTCCAATGATGTAAACACCGACGATACAATTGATCATGCAAATGCAACTATTAATGCTGCGGATGCTACAGGAAATAATGAATAATATTTCAAATGGAATCGCAAGGCGCTAGAAATAAAATATTAAATAAAATTAAACAGGCACTAAAGTCGCCAGTGTCTGTTCCTTTTCCTGATCAAGTAGCGGATACACCTATTTTTATCCCTACCGAGCAAGAATTGGCCATTGGATTCGCCGAAAAATTCACTGAGCTCCTAGGTAAATTTGTGTACTGTGCCGATGAAGGAGAACTTGCACAACAATTAGCGGCCTTAATTAAAGCGCACCAATGGGAAAAAATTTACTCTCAAGAATCTGGTTGGTTGGATGATATGAGTGAGTATCAATTTGATCCTGTAACTACGGATGATTTAGCCGGTTGTGATGCCTCTATTACATTATGCGAACACTTGGTGGCACGAACTGGAACAATTGTTTTAAGTAGTCAACAACTAAGTGGTCGTGCTGCTAGTGTGTATGCTCCAGTGCATATTTGTATTGCCTATACACATCAATTGGTTTTTGATATTGCTGATAGCTTGCATCAATTTAAATTGGAAGCAGATCATTTGCCTTCCATGATAAGTTTTGCTACAGGACCAAGCCGAACTGCAGATATTGAAAAAACATTAGTGGTAGGTGTGCATGGACCTAAGGAAGTGTATTGTTTTTTGGTTGATAAAATGACTGATTAATACTTTTATATAAATCTGCTTTCATGGAACTTGCCCCAGGTAAAAAAATATATTTCTTATCCGACTTTCATTTAGGAGCTCCTAATGAAGTGGAAAGCAGAAAGCGTGAAGATCGTTTAATCCGATTTTTAAATCATGCTAAGCAGGATGCAGCTGCATTTTTTATTGTTGGAGATGTATTTGACTTTTGGTTTGAATACAAGACCGTTGTCCCAAAAGGTTTTGTGCGTATTTTAGGTTGTTTAGCACAAATTAGTGACGCTGGCATTCCCTTGCATATATTTACGGGCAATCATGATTTATGGATGAATGATTATTTATCAAAGGAGTTAAATGCTAAAGTTTATTTTGAGCCTCATCCGTTTAAGTTAGGCAACAAGCAATTTTATATTGGACATGGCGATGGATTAGGTCCAGGAGATTATGGATACAAGCGTTTAAAAAAGATTTTCACTAATCCGGTTTGCCAATGGTTGTTTAGATGGATGCACCCCGATATGGGCATTCAATTAGCCAATTATTTTAGTGCTAAGAGTAGGGCAAAGACTGGAAGCTCCGACGAAGTATTTTTAGGAGAGGATAAAGAATGGTTAATTATTTACTCCCGAGAAATGTCAAAGAAAATGGATGTAGATTATTTTATTTTTGGACACAGACATTTTGCAATTGATTATACTATAAATGAACGTAGTCGCTATATCAACCTAGGAGATTGGATTAAATTAAACACCTATGGTGTGTTTGATGGAGAGACAATGCAATTATTAAAGTGGGAGGCCTAATTTAAATTTTTTAAAACATGAATCTAGATCAACAAGTATTATCTAATCCCATTAAGAGTTACCTAGTTATATTAGGTATACTATTAGTGACATTCATTATTAAAAGATTAATCTCTCGTTTTTTTGCAAGTCTTATTTATACTTGGATTGACAAAAAAAATCACTCTGAATTAAGAAAAACACATGTGCATCGTTTAGTGGTGCCTATTGAACGTTTCTTAATTTTTATGGTTGCAATTGTTGCATTTTATGAATTAAAATTTCCACTAGCTTGGAACCTACACTTGTATAAAATTTCATTACAAGTAGCTATGGAGTCGGCTGTTAAGTTGGTATTTATTGTTTTATTAATTCGTGTTTGTTTGCGCACACTTGAATTTATTGCAATTATATTGGAAGAGAAAGCTAAATTATCCAAGGATCAGACCGATGATCAGTTGATCTTGTTTTTTAGAGATTTCTTTAAAGTAATATTATATATTATTGGGCTACTAATGATTTTGCATTATGTATTTAATGAAAACATTGGGAACCTTGTAACTAGCTTAAGTATTGTGGGTGCTGCAGTGGCATTGTCTATGAGAGAAAGCTTGGAAAATATTATCGCTTCTTTTATTATCTTTTTTGACAAACCTTTTACAGTGGGAGATTTAGTGAAAGTAAATAATTTTACGGGCACTATAGAAAAAATTGGATTACGTAGTACACGTATTCGTACCGAAAGCAAGACTTATATTACAGTTCCAAATAAACAAATGGTGGACACGATTGTAGACAATATTAGTTTAAGGACGGAACGAAAAATTGAAATGGATTTACAAGTAAGTGTAGCTACTTCGGCAGATTCACTTGCCCATTTTGCACAATTTTTAAGAGAGACTATCAAAGCTATCAATCATATACAGTCTGCTTCGGTATTTATTGCAGAATCAGGAAAACAATTTCATATTATACATGTAGAATGTTTTGTACCCTTGCAAACCGATTTGGTTGGTTTTCAAATGCTGAGAGAAGAATTAAACTTAGCGGCAATTGGTTACGCCAATAAAAATGGAATTGTTTTTGCAGAGAAAGGATAAGTGTTAAAACAATAGATTGGCATTGGGAGAAAAAATGCTTACTTACGTATTACAAACTACTTTTTAAAGAAACCAAAAAGCCCTTTAAATTTTTCAAGCTATTTAATAAAGCAATATCTTTTTGAGCCTTTTCTTTATTGTTTTTTAAATAAGTCTTAGCGCCATCAATTGAATATCTTTTCTCACGTAATAAATAAAAAATCTGTTTTAGAAATTCAATGTCTTGTGCACGAAACAATCTATCACCTTTTCTGGTTTTGCGTGGCTGTAGTTGCTTGAATTCTTTTTCCCAATATCTAATTAAAGATGTGTTGACATTAAACCAAACAGCTACTTCTCCAATAGGGTAGTATAATTTTTTTGCTAATTCGTCTGCTGCAGGAATTTGCAACTTTTGCATATCACCTTCCATAGATGCAAAAGATTTTCTGCCTCTTTTATGAGTTGTATTATTCTTTCCAAAATTCATAGGTGTTCTTGATACAGTTGGGATGGTATCATTCACAGCCAATTCATTCTCTTCTTCAGCAACAATATTGAATACTTCTTCCTTATTGGCTACAGTTAATTGGACTGGCTTGTTAGCAGTAGCTTTTACTGTCTTTGTTCTTTTAATATGAACAGGCGCAATTGGAGCATTGCCAAATAAGTCTAACTGTTGCAGTTCTTTTGCCATGCAACAAAGTTAGGGGACTATTTATTCCCACTACCCCTTGTAAATGATTGGTGGATAAATTGTTAAGTATGGTGTATTTTTGCGTATGCTTTTATTTATTGCAGCCAAATCTGATTTTGCCTTACCTAAGTCCATTGTCTTTGCTTCAATCAAAGACATGCTGCAGTCTTGTGCACATAATAAGGACATAGCATTCATTGTGGTAGGTGAACATTTTGAGCCGGATTTCATTGAATATTGTAGCGCTTTTGATGAAGTTTCGATAAGGTCTACACAAGAAGCTGTGGAATTAGTGAAACAAGCACACAACGCAGCAGTAATACATTTTGGAGCTACTATTAAATGGGCTAAGTCATTACCTCAATATTTTTTTCCCCTAGTTTTACCTAATGAGCTTGCTGGCAATTCTTTTATAAAACGAGTATTAAATAATAGAAAGTTTAATAAATGGCTACAAAATTCGAGTTCTATTTTTAGTGCCAATGATTGGTCCTTGTCTACTTTGGAATTAGCTTATCCCGAATATAGTAGTAAGATTCAATCGGTTTTATTACCTACCATTACAACAGCTGTTTTTGAATGGCAGGAGCTGTCTGCAGCTAAGGAAGGCTTAACCCAAGGCAACAACTACTTTTTGGCTTTTGCCCCATTGGAAAGGTTTACGGCTATTTTAAAGGAGTTCTCTATTTTCAAAAAATGGCAGCTGACTACAATGCATTTAGTGTTTGTATTTGACACACAAAAGCAAGTTGATACAGCTTTGGTGCTATTAAAAGGCTACAAATTTAAAGAAGACATATCCATCTATCTTGCAGGTGATCTTTGTATTGAATGGCTGGCAGCTACTTATGCCATTTTATGGGAGGATATTCATTTTGCTAAATCGGTTTGGATTGAATATGCCATACAGTATGATGTCCCATTATTATTTGAAAATAAAATTGCTTTACCCGAAAACTGGTTAAAAGCTGGCGAGGTATTTTCGTTTACTGAAAAACAAGCCTTGTCAAATCATTTTAAATTATACTATAAAGACGAAGTGTATAGACAGGCAAGAGCCAGGATGGGTAAGGAATGGCTTGAAAATCGTAACGAAAAAAGGAGTGGTCTAGAGTTATTTAATAATATTGTACTTTCGCTTAACAAATAGCATAATTATTTATACAATGCATCAATCTAATATCAATGTTACAGTTCATTTAGATGAACAAAAAATTCCACAAAATATTCAATGGGCTGCATCGGACAGTACTGCAACCGAAGCACAGGACGCACGTGCCATGATGCTTACTTTTTGGGACCCTACCGATAAAACGGCTTTACGTATTGATCTTTGGACAAAAGATATGATGGTAGATGAAATGGCAGATTTTTTTTACCAAAATTTGATGGGCATGGGTGACACCTACCTAAGAGCTACACAGGACAAGGCCTTAGCGGATGAGTTCAAAACATTTGCGAAATCATTTTATCAAAAATTTAGAGCAAGTCAAACTGCTGAAAATAATAAATAGTATACCATGAGCTTAGAAACAGAAGTAATGTCTTTGATGAAAGACGCTATGAAAAACAAGGACGAAGTTTTATTGAGAGGCTTAAGAGCAATCAAAGCTGAAATTATAAAAGCAAAAACAGAGCCTGGTGCTAACGGTGAAATTTCTGCTGATACTGAAATGAAACTATTGCAAAAATTAGTCAAATCTCGCAAAGATTCATTAACCATTTATCAAGAACAAAACAGACCCGATTTAGCTACTAAAGAGTCTGATGAAATTGCGGTGATTGAGAAATTCTTGCCTGCTCAAATGAGCGAAGAAGAAGTTGCAACTGCAGTTAAAACAATTATTGCGCAGTTAGGTGTTGCTGGTCCTCAAGACTTAGGTAAGGTAATGGGAGTTGCTACTAAACAGTTGGCTGGCAAAGCGGATGGTAAAGTAATTTCTGCTGTTGCTAAATCACTTCTTACTGCATAAGCTATGTGGTTAGACATACTAACAGGCACAATATTGATCATTGCCTTATTACAAGGGTATAAAAACGGGCTCATCAGAGCTATTGTTTCTTTTATGTCCTTGTTTATAGGATTGGTGCTTGCTTTTCAATTTGCAGGATGGGTAGCATTACAATTAAAAGAGCACACCAAAATTGCTTCGCATTGGTTGCCGTTTATTTCTTTTTTAATGGTCCTTATTGTAGTGCTTTTAATACTTAAATGGACTTCTAGATTATTACAACAAACCGCCGAATGGCTTATGTTGGGTTGGTTAAATAAGCTCTTGGGAATATTGTTATATGGCTTCATTTATTTTACTATACTAAGCGCCGTTGTTTATTTTTTACAAGTATTGGGCGTATTAGAAGAATCACAAATGAAAACTACTTATTCATATATGTATTTGCAAAAATGGTGGCCGTATTGTATGGGCAAAATTGGGGACTGGCTACCTTCTATCAAACATAGTATTGCTACGTTCTCCAATCCATTAAAGTAAAGAATACCAGTACTTTACGATATTGTTAATAATTGTCTTTTTGAGTGTTTGAAAGGACCTATATGCTCATTTTCTGATATGAATTAAGTATCTTTATCCATATTGATTGTTATGGAATACGAAATTAAAAAAGACGAAAAATTTGAGTACTTGGAAGTAGGTGAAGGAGAAACACTGATGCTTTTGCATGGTTTGTTTGGTGCCCTAAGCAACTTTTCAGATTTGATTGAAAAATTTAGAACAACGCATAAGGTAGTAGTTCCATTATTACCATTATTCGATTTAGATATTTTACATACAAGTGTAACAGGTTTAGCCAAGCACGTTACTCAATTTATTGAGCACAGAGGGTATGATAAAGTGAATTTATTAGGCAACTCTTTAGGAGGACATGTCGGATTGGTTTACACCTTAAAGCATCCCGAAAAAGTCCATTCCTTAATATTGACTGGTAGCAGTGGGTTATTTGAAAATGCAATGGGAGATTCTTATCCAAAGCGTGGTGATTATGAATACATTAAAAATAAGACGGCACAAACTTTTTACGACCCAGCAATGGCAACACCTGAGTTGGTTGACGAAGTATTTGAAATTACTAGAAATAGAATTAAGGTCATTAAAATCATTGCACTTGCAAAAAGTGCGATTAGAAATAATTTGGGAGAGGAGCTAAATCAAATCAAGGTACCTACCTGTTTAATTTGGGGTAAGAACGATACCGTTACGCCTCCATTTGTAGCCGAAGAGTTTAAGAAATTAATTCCGCATAG
Source organism: Bacteroidota bacterium (assembly GCA_947447835.1). Lineage (GTDB taxonomy): Bacteria > Bacteroidota > Bacteroidia > Chitinophagales > Chitinophagaceae > Sediminibacterium. The sequence goes on along the minus strand of CANFLP010000010.1, from coordinate 9,707 downwards.
CGAGCTTCATTTTATTGATAAATGTGGGCATGCCCCCATGATGGAAGTGCCTAATGAATTTAATGAAATACTCTCTACTTTTTTAACATCACTCCCAAACTAACCATATGTCAATGTTAGCTTCATCTATCGCTATTAAAGGATTGCCAATGCTTCATATGGAAGACAAGGTTTCTTTTGCTTTGCAATGTATGGAGGATTTTGATGTGCAGCATTTGGCGGTTGTGAAAGATGACTACTTTATTGGTTTAGCTAATAAGTCCGACCTATTGGATACAGATGAGGCACATACTTTAGAGACATTAAGTGATCAATTTTTAAGAATAGGTTTAGCAGGAACTGCTCACTTTTTATCTGCTTTAGATTTATTTACTAAACATCATTTGTCATTGTTGCCTGTTTTAAACGAACAACAAGAATGTATTGGTGTAATTACGCAACAGCACTTAAATGATAATCTTGCCCAATATCTAGGAGTAGCAAAACCTGGTGCTATACTAGTTTTATCTATTTCTCCTTTTCAATATTCCTTGGCCGAGATGAGTAGAATTGTAGAAACCAATAATGCTCAAATTGTGCAGTTTAATAGTTTTTTTGACGAAGCAACTGGAGCATTGATTGTGACACTCAAATTAAATAGAGACGAGGCTGCTGCCATTATTGCAACTTTTGAAAGATACGATTACCAGGTATTGCACTATTTTGGTACTTCTCCATTGAATAACGATATTGAAGACCATTACCATCACCTAATGAATTACCTAGATGTTTAAAAAAAATATTCCAACAATATGCTTGGTATTGCTTTTTGTTGGAATGAACCTGCATGTAAACGCCCAGTATAAAATTGCACATATTGATATTGAAGGGAACGTTAAAACCAAGTCTAGAATCATATTAAGAGAACTGCCTTATCAGGTAGGTTCTGAGTTTCCAGCTGATTCACTTTCAACTTTAAATAAAATTGCAAAACAGCAATTAATTAATACTTCATTATTTTTTGATGCACAAGTAATTGCGCAGGAAGTAGATAGTCAAAATGTGAACATTCTTATAAAAGTAACAGAACGCTGGTATTTTTTTCCGCTTCCTTATTTTAGATGGGTTGATAGAAATTTAAGTGAGTGGTGGAATACACAGCATCATAGTTTAGACAGGGTTAATTATGGAATTAACTTTAAACAAGCCAATGCAACTGGGAATAATGATAAGCTTACCGTGGGCTTAATTACTGGCTACACACAGCAGTCGGTGGTAAAGTACCAATTCCCTTATTTGGATAAAAAAATGCAATTTGGAATGGGATTAGGCTGGCAATACTTTACACAAAAGGAAATAAATACTTCAACTAGTTTTGATAAACAGGTTTTTGTTAAGACGCAGGATGTAATGCAAAAGGGATATAGGGCTAATGTGAATTTTTATTATCGCCCTAATTTATATGAACGACATAATTTACAAATTGGATATGGTAATTCTGAAATAAATGATTCCGCTTTATTGATCCAGCCTAAATATTTCCCCTCTTATAAAAAATCGCTTTCTTATTTTGACGTAAACCTATCGTTTACAAAAGTAAAATTCGACTATAACGCATATCCTTCTGAGGGTAACAGTAACGAGCTGGGCGTTTATCAACGTTTTTCTGGTGCGAATAATTTAACTTCTTTTCAATTTAGAAAATTACATGCACATCATTTGACACCTTCCAATTTTTATTTATTGGAATCAAATACATTAGGCAAAATTTTGTCTAATGATAATTATTTGGATAGCAAATTAATGGGGTATGGGAATATGCAAATGAATGGCTATGAATATTATGTAATTGATGGCAATGCGGGTAGTATATTTAAAGCAGAATTACATCATTTGTTAGGCAGCTTTACGATTCCTAAATCGAGTGGGATTGGTTTGGTGGATCGTGTGAACAAGCATTTACCTGAAATTAAATACCAGTTTTGGCTCAAGGCATTCGTCAATGCAGGGTATGCTTATAGTGAACACCCTGCCAACGCGAGCAAATTGTCAAATACCTTATTGAGATCGGCTGGTGTGGGTATGGATATCATTAGCATCTACGATTTAGTGATAAAAATTGATTACAGTGTGAATCAGTTGGGTGACAAAGGGGTATATTTGCATGGCGGAATTAATTTTTAATTTTGATACATGAATGTTGCAATTTATAGTAGGGGAGTCGATTTAGATCAACAACAATCTTTAAATGCATTGTTGCTTGAATTAAATAGATATGATATAACTATTTATGTATTTGCAGACTTGTTGACAAAGTTTTCTTTAACAAACCCTCCGGGCAAGACACCACTTATTCCTTTTAGCTGTTCTTCCGATTTACATAATACCATTGACTGTTTAATTAGTTTAGGAGGAGATGGTACCGTATTGGATGCTATTACTTTAGTGGGAGATACCAATATTCCTATCCTAGGTATTAATTATGGCCGACTTGGATTTTTAGCTTCTATTTCCAAAGACGAATTAAGTTTAATGGTTGATGCTTTAGTGAACAGAACGTATGTTATTGAAAAAAGAAGCTTAATTCATTTGGATTCCAATATTCCTATTTTTGGAACTACTCCGTATGCATTAAACGAATTTGCAATTCATAAGCGAGACACTTCGCCTATGATTAAAATTCATACCTATTTAAATGGAGAATTTTTAAATTCCTATTGGGCCGATGGTTTAATAGTAGCTACCCCAACGGGTTCTACAGGATATAATATGAGTTGTAACGGCCCCATTCTTTTTCCAGATTCTGCTAGTTTTGTAATTACGCCGGTAGCACCACATAATTTAAATGTAAGATCTATAGTGGTTCCAGATACTTCTGTGATTTCTTTTGAAATTGAAGGACGTACCGAAGAATTAATTTGTGCTTTAGATGCAAGAAAAGAAATAGTTGCAAAAAATATTGAATTAGCTGTGAAGAAAGAAAATTTTGCTGTCCACTTTATCCGATTAAACGAGAATAGTTATTTGACTACACTTAGAACTAAATTGACTTGGGGGTTAGATAAAAGAAATTAATACATGCGTAGATTAAAATATATACATATCTTATTTTGTGTGCTATTGGCAAATATTGTATCTGCTCAAAATATTCAGTTGGTTGAAAATAAAGGAGAGATTGGAGTGATGGGTGGTGGGTCTTATTATCATGGTGATATTGCTTCTGATCAACTATTTTTCAAACCTAATTTTGGAGCATTTTACAAAAAGCAATTTAATGATTATGTAGGCATTAGACTCACATATGAGTATATTGGTCTTGGTGCTAACGATGCACAATCTGCAAATTATTATGATTCCAAAAGGGCTTTGTATTTTGAAAGAATCTCACATGACATTAGTATTATGGGTGAGTTTTATTTTCTAAAATTTATTAACGGCAATAAACAATTTGGATTTTCTCCTTATCTAGGTTTTGGGGTTGGTGGATGGAAAAGTATAAGTGGAAAATCAAATCTACCTAATCCAATCACTCAGCGTACCATTGTTTACCCTATTAATCTTGGATTTAAATATAATTTATTTGGCCCATGGAATATGTTTGGAGAAATTACCTATCGCTTTACGAATTCAGACAAGTTGGATTATTTTGACGATACTCAAACTTATACCAATGCCGATGGAACATTTCAGGCCAGCACTTCAGGAAATGATAGATATTTTAGTTCCAAATTTGGTATTTCTTATAACTTGTTAAAGATTTACGGACCGGATAAAACAAAAAAGGCTAAAAAATCATTCTTTAAGCCAAATAAAGAAAAACAACAGAAATCTTCTAAAAAAGGACTTTTTAGCTTTCTGAAACGCAATTAACGGGGTATTTCTTAATTTTACATTATGGAAAATTTGGATTTGAATAGGCTGCCTAAACATGTTGCCATCATTATGGATGGGAATGGGAGGTGGGCTAAGGAGCAAGGAGAAGATAGATTATTTGGACACTACCATGGAGTAGCGAGTGTACGTAAGGTAGTGGAAGCCGCTACCGAAATTGGGATTAAATATTTGACTTTGTATGCTTTTAGCACAGAGAATTGGGATAGACCTGCACAGGAAGTTACTGGCTTAATGACCCTTTTTGTAGACACAATTGCGAAAGAAGTGCCGGATTTGCATAAAAATAACATCAAATTACATTTTATTGGCAATTTGTCTATGTTGCCAGATGAGGCCAAAAAGGCACTGGAAGATGCAACTCAACAAACAGCTCAAAATACTGGTTTATCATTAATCATTGCATTGAGCTATAGTAGTAGATGGGAGTTGGTAGAAGCCACTAAAAAGATAGCTGAAAAGGTGAAAAATGGTGAAATGTCTGTTGACCAAATTACAGAGACAACATTGTCTGAATCCCTTGCTACTAGTGCATTCCCTGACCCAGAACTAATGATTCGTACCAGTGGGGAGTGCCGAATAAGCAACTTCTTACTTTTCCAATTGGCTTACGCCGAATTATATTTTACCGACACCCGTTGGCCCGACTTTAGAAAGGCCGATTTAGTGAAAGCATTGCTCGATTATCAGTCCAGAGAGAGAAGATTTGGAAAGACTAGCGCACAGGTCCAAACAAATGACATATAAAAATAATATGTTTATTTTCTCTTTTTAACAAAGACTTTGAAATATTACGAGTAATTTGCGACACTTTTAAATCATAAATGTTTAGCCCCAAGCAGATGCAGAAATTTCTCCAATTTATTATAGGTATTCTATCCGTTGTTTTATTGACAAATACCGCTTTTGGTCAGGTAGCTCCTGTCAAAGATTCGGTTTCTCAAATCAATGTAAAATTGATGGGTATTTTCAACCAGAAAACACCCGTAAAATATAAAATCAGATCCATTAAGGTTGTTGGTAATCAAAACTTTGATGAAAACCTTTTATTGTCTCTTTCTACTTTGAATATTGGAGATGAGGTTTCCATTCCAGGTGGTGATAATTTTGCTAAAGCGATTCATAAATTAATGGATCAAAACTACTTTAGTGATGTTAGTGTTTATTTGACCGATGTAGTAGACAATCAATTAGATGTTGAAATTAATGTGGTAGAACGTCCACGTTTATCAAAGTTTAACTTTATTGGTATTCGTAAATCGGATAATGATGAATTATCAGGTAAGACTGGTTTATTACCTAATAGAGTGGTAACTGAAAACATGAAAATTACTGCTGTTGAAGGCATTAAAAAATATTATGCAGAAAAAGGTTTTCAAGATGTGAAAGTGACTATTAAGGAAAGAAAAGATGCTGCAAGAAGAAATAATTTATTACTTGACTTTGTTGTAGACAAAGGACCTAAAGTACGCATTAATAATATCAATTTTGGGGGCAATAAAATTGAAGAGAGTAAACTTAAAAAGAGCCTTAAAGAAATTCATGAAAAGTCTAGATTAACCTTGTACCCAATTCAAGACAAGGCAATGATTGTTAAAACTACTCCTTATACATTTGAAGAGTACATGAGCGAGAAGGGCTACTTAACTTTTACAAAAACAAGAAAAGTTTTAAACCCATATGCAAGAGTTTCTTTTTCTTCTTCAAAATTTAACATAAAAAAGTACGACGAGAGTAAGGATAATTTATTAAACTATTATAACTCTCTTGGATTTAGAGATGCTGTAATTGAAAAAGACACTGTGTATCATAATGCTGCAGGCAATTTAAATATTGACATGCAGTTGAAAGAAGGCCACAAATACTATTTTGGCAATATTACTTGGAGAGGAAATACAAAGTATCCTGATTCTTTGTTGTCTGCTATTTTAAATATTAAGAAAGGGGCAATTTATAATCGTGAAATTCTTTATAACAAATTAGGTAAAACGCAAACTGCAGAAGGTGGAGATATTAGTGGTTTGTATCAAGATGATGGTTATTTATTTTTTGCAGTTGATCCAATTGAAACTGCTGTATACAATGACACCATCGATTATGAAATTAGATTGAGAGAAGGCCCACAGGCTACCATCAAAACGGTTCGTATTACTGGTAACGAAAAAACAAAAGACTTTGTTATTCGTCGTGAAATAAGAACTGTTCCTGGTGATAAATTTAGCCGTACTTTATTAATTCGTTCTCAACGTGAAATTGCCCAGCTAAACTTTTTTGATCAAGAAAAAATAAGACCGGAACCCGTACCTAATCCTGAAGATGGTACGGTAGATATTAATTATGGTGTTGAAGAAAAATCAAGTGACCAATTAGAGTTGAGTGCTGGTTGGGGTGGGTATATTGGCTTGACAGGAACATTGGGTGTTACATTCAATAACTTCTCCTCTAAAAATTTGTTTAAAAAATCGGCATGGGATCCATTGCCAATGGGTGACGGACAAAAGTTAAGTGTCCGTGTTCAAAGTAATGGTAAAGCATTCCGATCTATTAATACTTCATTCACTGAACCATGGTTCGGCGGCATTAAAAGAAATTCTTTGTCGGTTAGTATATTCAATACCAAGTATGGTCAAACAATTGATCCTACTACAGGTATGTATAATATCAATGCTGCGGACAATCAATACATTTCTACTACAGGTGCTACGGTTACCTTTGGACGTCAATTATCTTGGCCAGATGACTATTTCTCATTTAGCTATGGCTTAAACTTTACACGTTATACTTTAAAGAACTATCCAATTGATCCGTATAACTTACCAAATTTCAAAAATGGTAATGTAAACAATGTGAATATTCGTTTAGCACTTCAAAGAACGTCGGTGGATCAACCTTTGTTCCCAAGAACAGGTTCTACCTTTTTATTAAGTGCTCAATTAACGCCGCCTTATTCTTTGATCAACCCGTCAGTTAATACTGGAGATAATAAATTTGAATTATTAGAATACCATAAATGGAGATTTAACGGCGAATGGTTTATTCCTTTGGGCAAACCAGCAGGAGAAGATCATAACAAGCAATTTGTTTTACGTTTTGCTGCTAAATACGGATTCCTTGGAAGATATAATACCGACTTAAGTATCTCTCCATTTGAACGTTTCCAATTGGGTGATGCTGGATTAAGTAATCAATTTGCATTATTAGGTTATGATATCATTGCACAAAGAGGTTATCCTGTGTATCAAACATCTAATCCTAAAGTAAACCCTGACCAACAAACTGCAACACAACACTTTACTATTTTTAACAAGTATGCAATGGAGGTTAGATATCCATTGAGCCTTGCTGCAAGTAGCACCATTTATGCATTAGGCTTTTTTGAAGCAGCAAATGGTTGGTATAGTATGAAGGATTATAATCCATTTGAATTGCGTCGTTCGGTGGGCGTAGGTATGCGTTTTTACTTACCTATGTTTGGATTGTTAGGATTTGATTATGGTGTTGGTATTGACCGTTTAAATGGCAGCAATGCACTTAAAGATGCAGGTAGATTTACCTTTATGTTAGGATACGAACCAGAATAGATATATAAGTAATTTAAATTTTTTGTTATGCAATTGAATAAAATAATAGTTGTACTTGCCTTAGGATTATGCTTTGGAACTGCTGTTCAAGCGCAATCAAAGTATGCAGTTATCAATACTAAATACATTTTAGATAAAATTCCTGAATACAAGGAAGCTGATAAAAAGCTTAAGGTTTTAGGTGATCAATGGCAAAGTGAAATAGACGAAAAACAAATTGCCTTGGATAAAATGTATAAAAACTATGAGGCTGAGCAGTTTATGCTTTCAGAGGACCTAAAGAAAAAGCGTGAAGATGAGCTTTTTGTTAAAGAGAAAGAGCTTAGAGATTTACAAAAAAAGCGTTTCGGCTATGAAGGGGACTTATTCAAAGAGCGTCAAAAGCTAGTGAAGCCAATTCAAGACAAAGTTTACAATGCAGTTCAAAAAATGGCTACCGCTCGTTCATATGACTTCATTTTAGATAAAAGTGAAGGAATAACCATTATATTTGCTGACCCAAAACTGGATAAAAGCGACGATATTTTAAAAGAGTTGGGCATTAATAATTAAGTATAAACAAACACAAAAAATAGAACAAATGAAAAAAGGTTTCTTATTCGCAGCCATTTTGTTAGTGGCAGTATCTTTCACAAACAGTGCTTCTGCACAAACTAAGATTGGTTATTTTGATGATCAAAGCGTTATTGCTTTATTCCCTGGTATCCAAGAAAAATTAGATACTGTGTTACAATCTTATGCAAAGGATTCTTTACAAGAAGAATATAACTACACTTTGAAAGACTATCAAGTAAAGGATAGCATTTACAAAAGAGATTCTGCTGATTTGTCTAAAAGACCAAAAGCATTAGAAATGGCTACAACGGATTTAAACCGTTTAAAATACAAGTTAATCAACTGGCAACAATACCAACAAGAGTCAATGCAACAAAAGCAAGAGCAATTGTTGTTGCCTTACAGACAAAAAGTAGCTGCTGCATTAAGTGAAGTAGTTGCTGAGAACAAGTATAACTTGGTATTAAAAGCAGACGCTTTATCTCCTTATGCTCAACCTTCTATTGCTGACAACTTAACAATTCGTGTTGCAATGAAGTTGAAATTAACTTTACCTAAGGAAGTGGAAGAGGCTTTCAGAGTAGCAACTGGTGGTGCGCCTGCAAAAGCAGCAGCTCCAGCAGCAAAAGCACCAGCTAAAAAAGGATAATATTTTTTTAAATATATTTTACAAGAACCTCGTTGTTATGCAACGAGGTTCTTAGTTTTACAGAACGAAATAATATATATGTCGGCACCCATTGGCGTTTTTGATAGTGGATATGGTGGATTAACCATTTTGAAGGAATTGAAAAAACAATTACCTCAGTACGATTATATCTATTTAGGAGACAATGCGCGCGCGCCCTATGGAACAAGGTCTTTTGAAACAGTTTACGAGTATACCTTAGAAGCAGTAAAATGGTTCTTTGATCAAGGTTGCTCTTTGGTTATTTTGGCTTGTAACACAGCTTCTGCAAAAGCATTGCGTAATATTCAACAATTAGACTTGCCTCATATTGCACCCGATAAAAGGGTTTTGGGTGTCATTCGACCTTCTTCCGAAGTATTAGGAAATTATTCAAAGTCGGGGCATGTAGGTATTATGGCTACAGTTGGGACTGTTCAAAGCGATAGCTATATTTTAGAATTGGCTAAATTTTTTCCTTCCTTGCAAGTGCATCAGCAAGCCTGCCCAATGTGGGTTCCGCTTATTGAAAATGGAGAATATGATAAACCTGGGGCGGACTACTTTGTAAAAGCCTATTTAGACCATCTTTTTAGTCAATCTAAGGACATTGACGCTATTTTACTAGCGTGTACGCACTATCCTTTATTGGAGGCTAAAATAAGGTCCTATTTGCCCGAAGGTGTAAAATTGGTTGCTCAAGGGCAAATTGTGGCTGAAAGTTTGGCGCAATACCTTGATAATCATAGAGAAATTGCCAACAAGTGTAGTCAAAACGGGACGCTTAGTTTTTACACTACAGACAATGCCCAAACCTTCGAAAAACAGGCAAGTGCCTTCTTTGGACAAAAAATTGAAGCAAAACATACAGATTTAGCTTAGGAATTCAAAAAATACCCTATTTTTGCCGTCCTTTCACAGGTAGTGGTATGGTGACTGCTATTGAACGTGGAAACAATATTAGCGAACTAAGTAAGTAAAAAAAACAAGATGAAACGTACATTTCAACCTCATAAACGTCGTCGTAAATCAGT